>QIJI01000150.1 GCA_003231795.1 Gammaproteobacteria bacterium | reverse complement strand
AAAAGCCAGATTGAAAAAACCACTTTCATCTTCTAGCGTCACGAATACCATGCCTTTGGCCGACCCCGGAGATTGTTTTATCAGCACCATGCCAAAAGCAAATACGTCGACATCAGCCGGCAATCCGATTAGCTCACTGGCTGCAACAAATTTTTCAACCACCACCGGATATGGCCACTGTCGCTGCTTGATGACAGCCACCGGGTGATTTTTCAGGCTTGTTTTAAAGGCCTGGAAATCCTTTTGAATTGACTCCAGTGGCATCTCGGGCTTCCACTCAATATTATCGTCCTGGTGATCGAGCATGGGTTTGAAGGAGGCTGCCTCTGTCTGCCACAAGGCATCTGAACGTGAAGTATCGTAAATGCTGAACAAGTCCGATGCTGCCAGTAATGTAATCTCGTCACGTGCCAGGTTGCAATCATCGGCGAACTGTTCAAAGTTTTGCCAGCCATTCGATTGTTCGCGTTGCAGAACAATGGTTTCAACAGTGGTTTCTGACAATCCGCCAATCAATCGAAATCCAAGCCTGATGGCAAGCTTTGAAGATTCTTCAGTCTTTTCGAGCTGATGGTCCCAACCTGATTGATTCAGTGAAATCGGTAACAGTTTGATGCCTTCGCGCCGGGCAGATTGCAGGAGTGCATGCGGTGAGTAAAATCCCATCGGCTGTGAATTTAATACTGAAATGTAAAATGCAGCAGCAAAGTGACATTTCAGATAACAGGATGCATAGGCGATTAATGAAAAAGAAACCGCATGCGATTCGGGGAAGCCATATTCGGCAAAACCTTTCATCTGACCCAGGATTTGCTCGGCGAATTGCGCTTCTACGCCATTTTCCTGCATACCCTTTTCCAGTTTGACCAGTAGTGGATTCAGATCACGGTTAAAATCCTTAATCCCCCAGGCGCCAATTTTTTTGCGTAACTCATTTGCTTCTCCGGGATTGAAGTTACCCACCGCAATCGCAATCCGCATTGCCTGTTCCTGAAAAATAGCGATACCAAGGGTTCGTTCCAGAATCGGGCGCAATCGTTCATCAGGATAAGTTACCGGCTCCAGACCTTCACGACGTGCCAGATAGGGGTGAATCACCTTACCTTGAATCGGCCCGGGTCGAATAATCGCGACTTCGATTACCAGGTCATAAAAACAGGCGGGTTTCAACCTGGGTAACATCGACATTTGTGCGCGGGATTCAATCTGAAAGGTTCCGACCGTATCAGCCTTTTGAATCATCGCGTAAGTTTTCTGATCATCATCCGGAATCGAATCAAGACGAAGTGTTTTACCGTAATAGTACTCGATATAATCGAAGCACTTTCGTAGCGCTGACAACATGCCCAGACTGAGCACATCAATTTTGAAGAACCCGAGCGCTTCAATATCTTCCTTACTCCACTGAATAACACTACGACCCTCCATGCTTGCCGGTTCCTGTGCTAACAAACAGTTCAGCGGTTTATCAGCAAGCATGAAGCCCCCCGAATGAATTCCGAGGTGACGTGGAAATCCATGCAGCATTTCGCTTAACTGCATCCACAGTTGCCAACTGACTTTGCTGGCCTTTGGGTTTGCTTTTTCGTAGTCATTTTTGAGCGCCATGACAATATTTTCAGTACCAGTCCCGCGAAAATATCGACTCGATGCGATTTTTGACATCTGCTGAAGCAAGCTGTTATCGACACCCAGTGCTTTACCCACGGCCCGTAATGCTCCCTTGCCTCTGAAGGTAATGACGTTGGCGACCATGGCCGCGCGGTCGCGACCATAACGTTGATAAATATATTGAATCACTTCTTCACGTCGCTCATGCTCGAAGTCAACATCGATATCCGGCGGATCGCCCCGCTCCATACTGACAAAGCGCTCAAACAGTAAATCGAACTGATCCGGGTTGACCGAGGTAATGCCCAGTAAATAGCAAACACAGGAATTGGCTGCCGATCCGCGACCCTGGCACAAGATATTTTGCTGCCGGGCCCAGCGCACAATATCCCAGACAGTTAAAAAATAGTCCGCAAACTTGAGTCTGTTGATTAAATCCAGTTCATGTTCGATCTGCTGCAGAATTTTATTCGGCGGATTGTGACTGAAACGATGCTCCAGTCCTTCAATCACCAACTGTTTTAAATAAGTCTGTGGATTGAGACCGTTGGGAATCATTTCTTTAGGATAATGGTAACCAAGCTGCGACAGGTCAAACTGGCAGTTGCGGTTTAACTCGGATGATAATGCCAGTGCCTGCTGATAACCTGGAATTACATTAAACAGGCGTGACAATTCCTGTTGTCGATGCAGACAACGTTCAGCATTGGGGAAGAAATGTTCACGACACTGGTCAAAAACCCGGTTGGTACGGATTGCCTGCAACAAATCGCTGACACATTTCTGCTGGCGCTGATGAAAGAAAACATCCTGACTCAACAGTATTTCGAGTTTATGTTGCTGCGCAAGCTTCAGCGTGGCGGATATCCATCGATCTTCAGCCGGGTGCAGATGTCGACTGACGGCGAGATAGTAGCGACCGCCGAAACAGGACTTGAGTTGCTGGTATTTGTCGCTGCCTTGATGGCTGCCGTGCTGGCTGCGAATACAGCCACGCATCGGCTGAATTGCAAATAAACCGTCAACATCGCTATTCAGTAAATACTCCATCGGAATATTGGCATAGTCCTTTCCGTCACGGTGCGAATAGCTCAATAACTGGTTGAGATTGGTATAACCGGTATGATTTTGTGCCACCAGCACCAACGTATCCTGTAGTAATAGCGGCAGGTCGTGATCGCGGTTAAAGTGAATCTCGGCGCCATAATTTAGTTTCAGGCGCTTATGTTGCTGCTGCTTCAAGTACTCCAATTCACGATAACAACGTGCCAGTCCGTAACCACCATCGAAGTCATTGATGCAAAGCGATTGGTACTCGAGCGCATTTGCACGAGTAACGATGTCCAACGGATGCGAGGCACCCTGTAAAAAACTGAAATTGGTCTTGCACAACCATTCATTGAAATGCTCAAACATTCAACCCATGCCCTTAATGGCGTCTCTAAAGGTATGATTTTTCAGTGAGTGCAAGGAAGCACCGCGCGCAGAACCGGAGTGTACGAATAGTACATGAGGATTCGAGCACGGGGCTGACGCTGCAATCGCGGAAAAAGTATACCTTTAGAGATGCCATTAACAGTATTCGCCTTGCTTGAACCAGCCCCCATCACCATCCCGATAAACCCAGCTCCTGCGACCACGGTGATCCTGTAATAAATAATAATCACGAATCGATTGCAGTGCATCCTGGCCCAGCCACCATTGATTCGAATTGCGCTCCAGGAAAAACTTGGCCATCGGGCCAGGTGGTTCGATAGGCTGTGCTGCCTGATAGTAAAACAATGGTTTGTTTGTGGCGCTGACAGACCACTGATAGCAATCGAAAGCATTGTCTGTAGACGCACCTATTGAACAGGAATGGAATGACTGTTCCGGGAAAAAACTGGCCTCGGTTTGATAACACTCGAACGCGATTGGCAGTTTGTTTTGCAAAGACGTGATTTGCTGATAATCAACCTGCTCGATTTCGTTGGTAAACAAATCCCAAATCTCGGGCGCCAACTGGATTCGCTCGCAGACCTCAATTCTCCAGGCAACAAATGGCATGCATTCGGGTAAATCAAGATCTGAATCGCGCTGCCTCAGTTGACGCATCATGTCATCAAATATGTACCTGGCCTGATAAAGCGCGGTTTCAAAACCCGGCATATCCCGTTGCAACGAGTAAGGGTGACGAAATGAAAGCTCGACTGAAACCTTCTGGTAATTAAACAGCGTCACTTCCCACAACATACGATTGATATGCTCGCAATCATGCGCATGAAATGATTCACTCAACCGAGTAAAATCCTCCCGCAGCAGAACTTCGATGTAAGCCCACTGGTTAACCGGGTACTCGAGGTCACGTTTAACAGCAGGTGCCGTTTCTGTCTGTAGCTTGATCCATGGAAACCATTCAAGAGAACTGGTTTCGGTGAAACTCCATTGCCATACCAGACCCAGCCATTTACCAAAACGGCGGGTAATCGAATTGGCATCTGCCTGGCTCATTTCGTAGGGTGTGGTAACGCCGATGCGCTGCACAAAGCGTTTAAACTGTGCCTGGCGGGAGTGTAATGTGTCGACACGAAAGCCTTTGGCATTGATAACGGCCAGGTGCGTAAACAGATCCTGTTGGGCTGTAAACCAACAATCCCAGTCGAGAGATTTGAATATGTTTTGATCGAGCCTGCTTTGTAACAAAAACAAGCCCCGACCCTGATGTCGCATTTGATAATGCAGGTATAACAGGCACTGCCAGGGATGACTGGAAAATACCGCAATGTAATCTGCGCCGTAATGGTGGCGCAGCAAAGGGTCAAATAACTCGCTCAGCTTACAACGCAGTTTTTTTTTCTGATTCAACCAGAATAAGCGACAGTGTTCGAGTCGTGACAACAGAATATTGTCATTCCAGCGCATGCTATCGGGCGACAGTACAAAGCCTGCGGTCGTTGCAGAACCGGTCGTGGTAGAACCGGTTGTTATAGAGCGGGTTGTTATAGAGCTATATATCGCCGCGTAGGCTGGAAACTCATCAGCACTGCGTAATTCAGACAGATCGATAACTTTAACGTCCATGTATCACCGGTGATATATGCGGGTTAGTTGTATCGTCCATGCTCTTCGGCAACGGCTCGATAAGGCAAGGAAACACGCCCCGTTTTTGCACCTTTGATTATTTGCAGTGAAAAAGCGCGCTTTCCACTCTGCCAGGTATTAATACGTAGACTGGCATGAGGATTACCCCGTTTCTGCGATAGAAAATAATGACGAATCAGGAATACAATCTGCCCTTGTTTCCTGGCCTGCTGACTGACAAAAGCCATATCCCCATCACTGAATTTACGCGGCGCATCGATGATGATGCGCTTGAAAGTGTTTTCCAAAAATAACGGACGTAGCTCTTTGACCGGGTTGTCAGAGCAAATAAAAAACAGGCGCTGCAAGTCGACCCCGTGGCTGATCCAACTGGATGCAAACACCCCGAGCCCATGATGATGATAAATCCACACGCTTAGCGGGTTTTGCTGTTTGAGTAACTGCAATGGGATCAGGCGACCGTTAAACCCGGGAGGAATGCCCCATTCGATCACATCGCCGGCTTTAACCTGGGTAAAACAATCATCCAGGGCTTCGATACCTGACTGTAACGCAGGACCCTGATCAACCATGGGAGTGAGTGAGCGGGCTGACTGCAACTGTTGCTGTAGTGACGTATCGGTAAATTGCGCAGGGAGTGATGCCATGGCAGCTTAAACCTTGCGAACTATGCCGACCAGCTTACCGAGAATCTCCAGATCCCGGGCCGGAACCTGGCGTACCGGATGCTCTGGATTAGACGACAGCAGATGTGCCTGATCCGCTTCCAGCCTGACTCGTTTCAATGTAATTTCACCATCGATACGAAGTGCCAGAACATCACCCTTGTTGGCTTCCTGCTGACGCTTGATCATCGCAATATCACCATCGGCAATCGAGTCACCCATCATACTGTCTCCGTTGACCCGGATACTGAGGATATCGCCGCCGCCGAAAAAGTCATGATCGACGGTAAAGGACTCACGGGTTTCATCAAATACTGGTGAAGGTGCCCCGGCTGGTATTTTTGCGATCAGATCGAAGGCCGCGTTGTTCATCTGGAAATCTTCAGTCAGGCTATCTTCAGCCATGAAATATGCTGAAACCCGTTCAGCACGCTGCCGGATATATCCTTTTTTCTCCAACGCCTTCAAATGAAAACGTGCCGTGGTGTGTTGAAAACCGAAGCGACTGGCAATTTCCCGCAATGATGGAAATGGCATGCCCTGTTTCTGCGCCTTGCGGGTATAGTCGAAGACAGCTTGCTGGATTTTGGTGAGTGACTGCATGGGGTTAATATAATATGAAACACTGTTGTATGCAACACTGTTATATAACCGTGTAGAATAAACTCCCAAGATGCGCCCGGAATTACCAGAAAGTTATAATCTCGACAACGTACTTGCCCACTCCATTTATATGCAAGATCCGGTGTAAATTCAGGGTTTATGCATACGACTGCGTAAAGACTGTCGAACGAATCGCACTGACGCACTTCCATTTGATTCTACGAGCTGCCAAATCTGGCCTTTTACAGCGTCAACTTTATTCAATCTGAATGCGGCATCCAACGCCCGATCATAAGCCTCGATCACATCGAGGCTGGTGACCTCGTAACCCCAACCCTGACTCAGCCAATGCAACGCAGCCATCGCGGCGCCGAGCGCAAATGCAGGCTCCGCATCGAGGTAGCCCCTGGCTGCTCTGGTCAGCGTTTTCGGATCGCATTGCGACTGGTTCGCCAACTCAATCGCCAGATCATAAAGCTTGAGTTCCTTGGCCGTGGCAAACCACTTGCCTTCTTCGCCCGGCGTCGTGGCAATGAGGTCAGTCAGAATCTGTGACTTGTCTTTCGCCGGATAGCGCTTCGCGACCGCACGAAACCGGGCAATATATGAATTACCTACCGCGGCGCCCAATCCATAGCGCCGGTAAGCCTCCTCATGCATTCCGGACGAGATCAGGATATCCTCGCAGGCCTGACTGATCACGGAATCGGGTTCATTCAACCCCCGCGAGGCCTCGGCAAACCCGATCGCGTCCACCTTTCTGCCCAGTGCCAGCAGCGCCTCGACACCATAACGCCGGTAATGCCACATCTGATACCGATGCAATTCCAGCAAGTCGAGTAGCTCCTGGTATCGACCCGATACTAACAGGCAGGATAAACACGCCGTCGCGCCGTTGAAATAGTTACCCGGGTTCGGGTCGGTCCAACAGGATCGCAATGTGGAAACCAGATCATCGGCCCACTGCCCGGCGATTTCTACCGAACCACAGATCTCGCCCCAACGATCACCGACCGGACCGAGATAATCGACACCATCGTCCGCCATCGCCTGCCACAGCCGGTCGAGCCATTGGTTACGCGTCTTGTCATCGGCGGGCGCATTGATAATGATGGGTATCAATGCATCGAGCGCCTTGTTGACAACCGATCCCAGAGCGCCGCTGGAACTGTCCACATGCGCCAGCGCCGGCCAGATCTTTTCCATCAGCAGGACCGCGCCCTTTGCACCGAGAGCAGGGTCTTTCTTCGCAACTTTCCTGATCTCGGAGACCGCTTCACGAAGGCGCTGGCACGCCAGTCTGGACGCCTTCCAGCTATAGACGCCACTACGGAAGCGAGCGGGGAAGGTCCATCTGTGTTTTTTGGGTTTAGTCATCAATTTGCCAATAATACATCACTTCATATCCAGCCAGCGGCAGCATGAAAATCGGTTATCGTAAACTCGATTTTCATGGTGAAAACTGCGGTATTGTTTTACTGACAGGTTGCAGATCGAAACAAGCTGTATTAATATTTAATACACACCCTGGAGAAATACTGATGCCCCGAAACACCTCGGTCACACTTGGCGATCACTTCGATCAATTCGTTGCTGAAATCTTGCAACAGGGCCGCTTCCAGTCAGTCAGTGAAATCGTTCGGGCAGGCCTGCGCAAACTTGAAGCTGACGAAGCAAAGCTCCGTGCATTACGGGCAAGACTCCAGGCAGGTGAAGACAGCCCGGTGGCCGAAGGTTTTGACGGCGAGCAATTTATTAATCGCATGCACAAAAATCATACCCCGTGATTCCGGGCTATTCGCTGCGCCAACAGGCGCAAGACGATCTTGAATCAATCTGGATATACAGTTACCGGGAATGGGGTGATGAACAGGCCGACCAATATATCCGCTCGCTACTCTCTCGTTTTACCTGGTTGTCAGAAAATCCACAGCTTGGGAAACAACGTGCAGAAATAAAACCCGGCTACTATTGCTTCCCGGAAGGCATGCACCTGATCTTCTATAAAATCACTCAGGATGGAATCGATATCATCGGCGTCCCGCATCAGAACATGGACATCGTGAGCTATTTTGATGTCTAGCCCTTAATTCCTTCCAGCTATAGACGCTTCTTCGAAAGCCAGCAGGGAATGGTCCATAGCTTCCGCTTTTTTCGCATTCGCCGTGAATTGTTATTCCAATTCGTGCACTTGAGCGGGACGACTCAATCCACGCGCCTGCTCGA
>QIJI01000295.1 GCA_003231795.1 Gammaproteobacteria bacterium | reverse complement strand
GCACCACCGCGCTACGACTAGTGCCAATGAAAAAACTTTCATGGATTTTTCTACTCGGTTGCGCCAGCCTGCTACCGGCATGCTCGAATGAAGCACTCACACCGGAGCAGGAGATCAGGCAGTTTGTTGCTAAAGCTGCCGAGGCGGCGGAAAATCGCAGTGCCGATGATCTGGACGAGTTGATGCATCGAGATTATCTTGATCAGAAAGGTTATAACAAAAAGCAGCTCGGTAAATTGCTGCGGGTTTATTTTTTCCGCAACAAGAATATCTTCCTGCTGACCCGGATCAGTGAGATCGAAATTCTGTCTGATAATCAAGCCAGGGTCGATCTTCATGTAGCGATGGCAGCAAGTGCAATCTCGGATATTAATGCGTTGGCAGGACTGCGCACACAATTGGTTCGTTTCGAGTTACAGCTAGTTAAACAAGACGAATGGTTGTTGCAAAACGCCAGGTGGTCTCCTGCAAGCATAGCGGATATGCAGTAAGGTCGGTGTTCGCAGGCACCTAATCTGTAAGGAATAATTCACTATTATAATTTATAACAAAACCCTGGAAGACTGTCATCAGGCTGAAGGCGTGGTAGTTGTGGTCGATGTTTTACGCGCATTTACCACCACCGCGTATGCTTTTGAGCGAGGGGCACTTGAGATATTGATGGTTTCGACTACTGATGAAGCCTTTGCCCTCAAACATCAATATCCTGAGCTATTGCTGATGGGGGAAGTCAACGCTTTTCCGATTGAAGGATTTGATCTTCCCAATTCACCCTCGGTGATCGACACACAGGACTTGCGCGGGAAACGTCTGGTTATGCGTTCCACTGCGGGTACCCAGGGCGTTGTTGGCGCGGCGCATGCTGATGAACTGTATGTGGGCAGTTTAAGCGTTGCACAGGCAACCGCGACAAGCATCAGTGCATTGAATCCGCAGGCGGTAACTTTTATTAACACTGGGGTACGCCCGAACGGGGGTGGAGAAGAAGATATCGCTTGCTCAAACTATATCGCCAGCCTGTTGCTGGCGCAACCGATGGAACTCGGTGTAATCGACCAGCAGGTACGGGCCTCGGGTGCCGCCGCCCGGTTTACCGGTTCCGATGAGTCCGACCTTCCGGCCAGTGACCTTGAGTACGCGACGCGAGTTGATCAATTTTCATTTGCCATGAAAGTGACAAGAAAAAAGAATAATCTGGTGTTATCAGTAGTCCACTAGCCTGTTAGCCTTAAAACTATCGCTGAAGTGTTTTTACCAGTTGCCAGGTCGAAGTCGACAGGGGTTAGATTTATCAGTCAACCATTCACCAGAATTGTTTCATGGAATATTCGTGCTGGCGGGGGACGACGCAGCGATCAAATTCTGCGGCAATTGCTGGACTGGGAACCTGATGTCATCGGATTATGCGAGTTTCGTGGTACCCCGGCCAGCCAGGAGCTTGCACAACGCCTGGCTGAATCTGGATTTCCCAATCAACTGATGACTACCAGAGATAGGTCACCTGCGAGAAATGCATTATTACTGGCGAGCCGGTTTCCACTCCAATTGACCCCGGTATTGAAGATGCCGAAAAATCGGGAACGCTGGTTGCTGGCAAAAATTGAGTCGGTTTCAGCGTTCACGATTGGGCTGATGCATGTACCCAATTACACCACTCCGAAGTTAAAGTATCCATTTTTGACGGCAGTACACAAAATGGTCGACTCGCAGGACCTTGGTCCAACCCTGTTAATCGGAGATACCAATTGTGGCAAGCGGGGAATCGACGAAGAAAATACCCAACCAGCGCGATTTTATCGCGAGCATGACTGGATCGCCGGTTTTGACGATCGGGGTTGGGTCGATGCGTTTCGGCATCTGCATGGCGACAAACGTGAGTATAGTTGGTACTCGCATCGTAACAACGGGTTTCGACTAGACTATGCTTTTTGCAGCCCTGAATTGAAGGCCTCGATAAAAGCAGCACAGTATGTCTGGGGTTCTGATCCCGAAAATATCCGGCGACGCGAGGCATTGAGTGACCATGCCGCCTTGATTGTCGATATTGAAAACCAGTCAGCGAAATCCGTTAAGTCGTGCTACGTGAGCAACAAATGAAACAGTCCGCCAGACTTGGAGCCGGTCGATTGAGGATGTTTCCGTAAAATCAAAGAACAAGCAAGGGCGGGAGCATGTTTATAAATTGTTTGGATTCAGGTTACTGCTTAAACCAGTGTTTCTTGAGTGCAGTTATGACTTTGTTGGGGTAAACCGTCTTACCCAGGCTACCGTTATAACGGGCTAGTGCTCGACTAAGGCTGTCAGGCTCCATATCCATGTAATAACGAAGAATGGTACAACCCATGCGTAAATTTGTTCTGATTTTGAACAGGTTCTTGTCTGAAATACCGATTTCGTCGAGCCAGAACGGCATAACCTGCATTAGTCCACGAGCCCCGGAGACCGAAATTGCGAATTCGTCAAAACGGCTCTCAACCTCGATGATTGCCAGAACCAGCTCCGGTTCAATTCCCAGCCGGGTTGCTTCATAGTGTATTTGGTTTAATAGTTCGATACGCGATTTTGGATCATCGATGAATTTTTCGAGACGACGAGACATATCGAGTAGCCATACCTCTGCTGCAAAACGATCTTCATATCCGGAGTCTGAGGCGATAGCCTGCTGTAGCAATTCGCGTAATTCGGAATCGGTCGTGGCCTTAGCCGGGCTGGTCGCCAAAAATAGCAAAGCTGCCAGCAGCAGCGGCAGGAAAACAGGATTTATATAGCCAGCCATCAGTCAGCCAGCAACTTGTCCAGAAAGGCCGGAAGAATGTCAAGACCGAGGTCCTGTGCATTCTCGTCGCGTCGGCCTTTGTACTCAAATTGCTGTTGTTTCAGACTACGCTCGCCGAGTACGATTCGATGCGGTATGCCAATAAGCTCCATATCCGAAAACATCACACCCGGCCTGAGATTGCGGTCGTCGAGTACGACTTCGATACCACGTGCAACGCAGTCTGAATAAAGATCATCGGCGGTCTGCCTGACAATTTCTGATTTGTTGTAGTTGATAGGGCAGATTGCCAACTGAAACGGCGCCAGAGCATCGGGCCAGATAATGCCGCGATCATCGTTATTCTGTTCGATTGCTGCCGCGACAATGCGGGTGACGCCTATCCCGTAGCAACCCATGAAAGGTGCAACTGTTTTACCCTGCTGATCGAGCACCATGGCCTGCATCGATTGCGAATACTTCTGCCCCAGTTGAAAAATGTGGCCGACTTCGATACCCCGTAAAATGCTCAGACGACCCTTGCCGTCAGGGCTTGGATCACCATCGACGACGTTTCGAATATCGACTGTGACGGGTTCATCGCTGTCCCGGCCCCAGTTAACATTAATCAAATGCCTGTCATCCTGGTTTGCTCCACAGATGAAATCACCCAATAATGCTGCACTGTGATCAACGTAGGTCGTAATACCCAGATTAACCGGCCCGATCGAGCCGATATCGTTCCCCAGAAGCTGTTTGATTTTTTTGCGATCGGCCAGACGAAACGGGCTAGCCACCGCCTCCAGCCTCTCTGCCTTGACCGCGTTTAACTC
This sequence comes from Gammaproteobacteria bacterium, assembly GCA_003231795.1. Lineage (GTDB taxonomy): Bacteria > Pseudomonadota > Gammaproteobacteria. Next base: position 4,840 of record QIJI01000295.1, on the reverse strand, counting down.
GTGATCGCCACGCACTACCAGTGCCACCAGCCCACCATCTTCAGCTTCGGCAATTAACGTCTTCAAACATTGCCGACTGCTCACTCCCAGGCCCTGGGCAAGATCTTCGATGCTACCCATGCCTGGAGTATCGACAAGCTGCATTTCCGCGGTTGCCGCAGGTCGATCGCTGTCACTCGCAAGCGCCTCGGCCATTTCGATATTAGCGGCATAGCTTCCCTGATCCGAAAACGCGATTGCATCTTCGCCTGAGTCGGCCAGGACATGAAATTCCTGTGACTGGCTCCCGCCGATAGCACCCGAATTGGCGCTTACAGTACGATAATCGAGCCCGAAGCGATCGAAGATTTTGACATATGCCTGGTCCATCAGGTTATAGGATTGCTGCATCGCTGCGGCATCGATATCAAATGAATAAGCGTCCTTCATGATAAATTCGCGCGCTCGCATGACGCCGAAGCGAGGCCTGATTTCATCGCGAAACTTTGTCTGGATCTGATAAAAATTGATCGGCAGCTGCTTATAACTGTTCACCTCGCGTCGAAATATGTCGGTCACGATTTCTTCGTGCGTGGGACCAATGCAGGCATCACGCTCGTGCCGGTCGGTTACCCGCAGTAGTTCGGGACCGAACTGGTCCCAACGTCCGGATTCCTGCCACAATTCGGACGGTTGAAATGATGGCATCAGCAATTCAAGTGCACCAGCTGCATCCATTTCTTCACGCACAATTTGTTCGACCTTGCGAAGAATTCGCAGGCCCAGTGGTAACCAGCTATAGATGCCGGAGGCGTGCCGGCGAATCATACCGGCGCGTAACATCAGTTGATGACTGACTATTTCGGCATCAACCGGAGTTTCTTTCAGGGTCGCAAAGTGGAAGCGGGAAGCTTTCATGAGTATTCGAACATTGGATTATTACGCCGGGTTTTAATAGTTCGGCAAATTATAAAAGAAGTTTGAGGGAATTTAAGGCTTATTTGCGGCTAATTACAAAATCTATCGACATCGGTTTGTGCCTGTTTCTGGCGCTGTTCGATTTCTTCGGTTGTCAGGTAGCGTTCACTACCGTCGGATGATTTCAGTTTAATGCGAGTGCTACGACTGATTACCTGAAGGTCCTCCTTTGCCTGATCGCAAGCAATTTTTGCCTGGTCTTTTGGTACCGGAGGTTGCTCGCCAGCAGTAGTAGTCTCGCCGTCTTCTCCTGCCGAATTGGATAAGCGGGGTAAAGATTTCCCCGGGTTGCTCGGCGCCGCCTGGACGCGTATCGGCTCGCTTTTCACCGTAACAGGCGGTGCATCGCCATAATTTACGTTGCCGTCGGCATCGACCCATTTAAGGATTACTGCTGCCTGCAACGTCGTTGAAACCAGAAAGGTCAGGACTATCAGATAGCGCATGAAATTGCCTGTTTTTGCTTGAATTCATACAGTTTACGAGTCCAAAGAATAGTTGTCATCCAATAATTTACCATCTTTTATTAATGTTGAATCTTAAATAGCCGCTGTTGTATCGAATTACCCATTAATTCAATCTATATCCCCTGTAGAATATAAAAACGATATATACTGTGTGACCTGAGAAAAGGGCCCGTGCCTGTTATGAGCGATCGAAGACTCAAGGTTTTCCATACCGTAGCGCGCCTACTGAGTTTCACCAAGGCGGCAGAAGCCCTGCATATGACGCAGCCGGCGGTTACTTTCCAGGTACGTCAACTCGAAGAGTACTTTAATACCCGTTTATTTGATCGTACTCACAACAAAGTCAGTCTGACACCTGCCGGTGAAAGAGTATCGGAATTTGCAGAACGTATTTTCGATTTATATTCCGAAATGGAAAATATAGTGCGCGACCTGACCGGTGAAATCAGTGGGTCGCTGACCATCGGAGCCAGCACCACTATTGCCGAATACCTGCTGCCCGCCTTGCTCGGAGAATTTAAAAATCGTTATCCCGATATTAAATTGCGTCTCAAGGTGTCAAATACCGAAGGCATTGTCACTATGGTCGAACATAATGTTATCGATCTTGGCGTTGTCGAAGCACCCGTGAGCAACAAAAACCTTATCGTTGAAGTTTGTCACGACGATCAACTGGTTGTCATTACCGCACCGGATCATGAACTGGTTAAGCGGGGAGGCAAGGTTAAGGCCGAAGAAATCGTAAAATATCCGTTTGTCAGCCGCGAAGAGGGTTCGGGCACCCGTGACGTTATTACCCAGTATCTGATCGATGAGAAAATTAATCCGACCGATATGGAACTCTGCCTCGAACTCGGCAGTCCCGAGGCGATTAAAGGTGCGGTAGAAGCGGGGATGGGCATTACCATCATCTCACGATCTATTATCGGCAAGGAATTGAAATTGAATACGCTTGCCGAATTGCAACTCGAGCCGCCCTTGAGCCGACCATTTTCGTTTGTGCGCCAACGCCAGAAGTTTCGTGTGAATGTAATGGAAGAGTTACTCGAGTTCGCACAGGCTTATTTTAAAAAACACGCTTAACGAAAAATTTAATTTAACCAACGTAACAATTCATGTTCAACATTTTACAACAATGGTATCACCGGCATTTCACCGATCCGCAGACGGTTATTTTTGCTTTTATCCTGATTGTTGGTGCGCTGCTTGTGTTTTTTTTCAACACGCATCTGTTGCCTATTCTGGTTGCAATTATGCTGGCCTATTTAAATGAAGGAATCGTAGTTTTGTTAAAAAAGGCCAATGTCGGTCGAACAGCAGCGGCGAGCATTGTGACCGCATTGATGTTGACAACGATTGTGGTTATATTTTTAGTGCTGCTGCCATTACTTTCGAGACAAATCTCGGACTTGTTTCGGGAAATGCCGAATATGTTTAGCCAGGGACAACTGTTGCTGGCCCAGTTGCCCGAAAGGTACCCCGGCTACGTCTCCGCCAGTCAGATCGACGAGCTATTGACCCTGGTACGTACCGAACTGACGAGCATGGGACAGCGTGTCGTGAGTTTGTCCCTGTCATCGTTAGTCGGCTTAATTACCTTTCTCGTGTATTTGATTCTGCTGCCGATAATGGTGTTCTTTTTCCTTAAGGACAAAGATTTGATCGTCGAGTGGGCGGCAGGTTTTTTACCGAATGAGCGTCGTTTGCTGCACAAGGTCTGGGAAGAACTGGATATCAAAATCGCCAGTTACATCAGGGGCAAGGTAATTGAAATACTGATTGTCTGGTCCGTGTCCTATGTGGCATTTACCATCATGGGGCTGAATTATGCCATGTTGCTGAGTTTCGCCGTTGGCCTGTCGGTTATTGTTCCCTATGTTGGTGCTACGGTGGTCTCCATTCCGGTTGCACTCATCGCATTTTTCCAATGGGGTTTTTCATCCGAGTTTGCCTGGTTGATGGGAATTTATGCCGTAATACAGTTTTTCGACGGAAATCTGCTGGTGCCTTTATTGTTTTCTGAGGTGGTTAATTTGCACCCGGTTGCGATTATTGTTGCGGTGGTGTTTTTTGGCAGCCTCTGGGGGATATGGGGTGTTTTCTTCGCAATTCCTCTCGCTACGCTGATTCAGGCGATTATAAAAGCCTGGCCTAGTGCTGAGATGGCGTCGGAATAAGCTTCAAAATACCTCTTTTTCTATATAACATACGCTCCTTGTCAATGACCGTGGTACACCGAGATATCCATGTTTAAAGGTAGTATTGTAGCGCTGGTGACACCCATGCACGCAAATGGTGATGTCGATTACAGCCAGCTCGAGGCGTTAGTCGATTTCCATGTGCGTGAAGGCTCTAACGCTCTGGTAATTGCCGGCACCACCGGTGAATCGGCCACACTCAGCCCGGATGAGCACTGCGAACTTTTGCAGCGCAGTTACGAAATTATCAATAGACGGCTGCCAATGATTGCCGGGACCGGGGCTAATTCAACCTCTGAAGCGATCGAACTGACCCAGTGTGCCAGGAAAAGTGGCGCTGAGGCGGCATTGCTGGTAACGCCTTACTATATTAAACCGACTCAAAAAGGGCTGGTTCTGCATCATCAGGCCATCGCTGAAGCAGTCGATATTCCACAATTGCTTTATAACGTGCCTGGCAGAACTTGTTGCGATATGCAGGCCGATACCGTTGCCGAGCTTGCTCGTGTGAGCAACATTGTTGGAATCAAGGATGCTACTGGCAGCATGGAACGACTGGCTGATATTAAGCGCCAGGTCGACGATAGCTTTGCCTTGCTGACCGGTGATGATTCAACTACCTGCGAATTTATTTTGAACGGCGGCCACGGAGCCATTTCGGTAACCGCCAATGTCGTGCCGGCGAAAATGGCCAGAATGTGTGAGCTGGCTTATGACGGTAAAGCGGACGAGGCGCGGGCGGCTGATGCCGAGATCGCCGAATTGCACCGACTGTTGTTTATCGAGTCAAATCCGATCCCGGTAAAGTGGGCAACCTCGGAAATGGGATTTGGCGAATTGAACTTACGCTTACCAATGACTGTCCTTTCAGAGGAACATCATCAATTTCTGAGGCAGGCAATGAAGGCCTGTGGCGTTTTATGAGAATTCGATTCATTGTACCAACTTTGCTGCTGCTTGCGCTGGTCACTGCCTGCAGTTCGGCACTCGATACACGTTATCTTGACGCTTCACTTGGGCAACCGCTCGAATTGCCTCCGGATCTATCGGATTCAGATACCGAGTCAGATTTCGAACTTCCGACAGCGTTCAGCGGGGACGATGCCTCGGAACGAAATAAAATTCCGGTGCTGGCTATGATCGATTCACTGCAACTCAAGAGTAGCGGCGGATTTTACTGGCTCGAAGTTGAGGAGCCTGTAGATAATCTTTATCAGT
>QIJI01000146.1 GCA_003231795.1 Gammaproteobacteria bacterium | reverse complement strand
CTCGACCGCGGCGTAAAAGCAATCCGCATCAATATGGATAATTTTTCTGATGGCGCTGTTATTTGAATTCACGAAATGGTGGCTTGCTTCAGGTTAGGAGTCTGTCGGACTTAGGTAATCGTAGCGAGGGACAGGCATTTTGAGTCAGATTTTTCTATCCAATGAGGCGAATAGTTACTCATATTTAACGAATTGGATAGGCAAATCTGGCCAAAATGCCTTTACCGCAGTAGATTATCCTAAGTTTGACAGACTCCTCGAGTTTGAGTAAAAATCATCGCTCACAGGCGAGGCTTTACGATGACAGAAAAAGTATTTTATCAAGACAGCTATCAGAAAACACATCGTAGTGAAGTTGTCGCTGTGCAGGATAATGCGGTGATGCTTGCGGCAACTATTTTTTACCCGCTGGGAGGGGGGCAGCCGGGTGATAGCGGCCAGCTAGACATCAATGGTCAGAAATACACGGTTGTCGATACGCGGTTTGCCGAAGACCGCGCGGGCATTTTACATTTTCTTGAGCAGGATGATCTGACTGCGATCCAGGTCGGGGATCAGGTCGATATGACAATCGACTGGCAGCGCCGTCATCGCCTGATGCGCATGCATACCAGCATGCATCTGGTGTGCTCGTTGATAACCGCACAGGCAACCGGCGGTTCCGTCGGGGAGACTTCCAGCCGACTTGATTTTGATTTGCAGGGGCAAGTTGTTGACAAGGAGCAGTTAACTGTTGATTTGAATGCGCTGGTTGCGCAGGCGATTCCGATCACTATAAGTACGATCAGCGATGAAGAGCTTGATCAAAATCCCGAGCTGGTTCGGACAATGTCGGTACAACCTCCGCGGGGAGTCGGCAGCGTACGCACTATATCGATCGAAAATACCGATTATCAGCCCTGTGGCGGTACCCATGTTCGAAACACCTCCGAAATTGGCGAGTTACAGGTGACCAGCCTGAAGAGCAAGGGCAAACAAAACAAACGCATTAGCCTGGCGTTGGTTAATCCTTAATCAGACGTTTTTCAGAATTACCCATTTATCACTACTGTATTGCAACTCGTCATTCCCGCGCAGGCGGGAATCTTATAACGCGCCACTATTGAAAGATCCCCACCTTCGCGGGGATGACATGGATCTATTTGAAGCTGATTAGTTCAGGCAGCCTGTAATTTTCGCGCGACCCACTGGTGGAAATGGTGCGTCGGGTTGTCCATAAAGGGTGAAAACACGCCACCGTTGTAACCGGGTGACTGGCGCCCACGCTGCATGCCTTCTACCGCGTCGATATCCTCACTGAACACCACCCGCCAGGATTCAAGAATTGCGTTACGACTGGCTGCATGCGAATCGGATAGCGCTTCATCGCCGACATAGTAAAGCCGCAAATGTTCGATCGATCGGTCGCAGGCTAGCGGCTCGATAATCAGCGTAAAGACGTGATCGGCCTGTATGCCAAGTAGTACGTTGGGATAAAAGGAAACGTATTCAGCCTGTTCCAGTTTTTCCGGGGGCCATTCAGGGAACTTCGGAAGTGCTGTACCACCCTGATCAAACAGACGATAGGCAAGGCTGCCCTGACCGCCGAAATCATCGCCGTACATGATGTGATAATGATCCTCCAGTTTCGAATAGGTATTCAGTCCGGGGTGAATCCACGGCAGGTGATAACTCTCACAATAGTTCTCGACCGCCAGTTTCCAGTTCGACTTGATCTCGATTTCCATTCCCTTGCCGTTGGCCGCAGGACGCATCCGATCAAGACCATGATCTCCGAGGAAGGGCTGCCATTTTTGTGTTAGAGGTTTGACGTGCTCATCGAAATCCGGCGCGTCGCCTGACAGGTTGATAAAAATGACATCCATCCAGACGACTGAGCGAACCGATTTCAAGCCATGTTCACAATGATGGAAACCTTCGGTCTTTTGCTGACCGATACCACCGAGATGTGGCGTGCCTTTAAGATCGCCATCGAGATTGTATGACCAGGAATGATATTTACAGCGCAATGCGCCCTGAACTTCCATTTCGTCGTGTACCAGGATCATGCCTCGATGGCTGCAGACATTATGGAAGACTTTGATTTGGTCCTGCTTGTTGCGCAGGATCACCAGGGGCAGGCCCATGAAGCTTACCGGTTTTACGTAACCTTTCCTGGGCAAGTCACTGGCAAACCACAAACCTGCCCAGCTTTTACCGAGGACCTGATCGCGTTCATGCATCAGAAATTCGTCACTGGTGTATGCCTGATTGGGCAATCCGCTCGCTTTTTCAATCGGTTGCAAGACGGCGTCTACCGATATACTTTGCGCGTTTTCATGTCTCATGGGTCCTACCTTTAATTTCAAGCCAATATTTACAGTAAAATCTACTGTATGGTAGACATTGCAATGAATTATGGTTTTTGGCAATATTAAAAATCTTCAATAATGGTTTACTTTAAGTAAAGTCTTAGAATCTATGGCACGCCGTTTTTATCAGCTTCCGAGCCTTACCGGGCTCAATACCTTTGATGCCTGTGCAAGACTGGGGAGTTTTACCGCTGCCGCAAGCGAACTCGGGGTTACTCTGGGTGCGGTCAGTCGCCAGGTCAAATTGCTCGAAACCGAACTCAATTGCCAACTTTTCAATCGCCACTATCGTGGTGTCGAATTGACCAGCGACGGAATCGATCTGATGCAGGTGTTAAGCAGCAGCTTTCAACAGATAGGCAAACTGTGTCAGGCACTCAGGACAAGAGCGCGTGAATCGGATGTAACCATCGCCGCGACTACTGCTTTTGCATCGCTTTGGTTGATGCCGCGACTCGGTGCTTTCTGGCAACAGCATCCCGAAATCAATCTGAATCATGCGATTTCTGACAATCCGACGGATCCTGGATTTGTAAATGCTGATTTACGAATCCGCTATGGTGATGGGAACTGGCGCTCTGAGCGGACGCTCAAATTATTTAATGATCGAATCTACCCGGTGTGTGGCTGTGAGTTTGCAGTCAGTCGTGATATTTCGTTACCGCAACAGTTACTCAACTACCCGTTACTCAGGCTTGATGGTGTCGATCCGGCCTGGACGGGATGGGATAGTTGGCTGTCACAGTGGGGTTGCGATCTTTCAACGGTTAAATTCCGGCGTTTCAACAACTATGTGGTTGCGTTGCAGGCGGCCGAAGAAAATCAGGGTATTGCACTGGGATGGCATTCACAGGTAGAGGCCTTGATCGAGCGCGGAAAGCTGGTTCGCGTCGGATCTATGGAAATGGCGGCACCGGGCTCCTATTATCTGTCCTGGGATGAGCAACGTCCGCTATCCGATGCCGCTCGACATTTACGCAACTGGCTGGTTGAAACCGGCGTCGGGATTATGCAGCAGAACGCTGCCCCCGTTTTAGCTGACAGGTGAGCGCTTTGGCTGCAAGTTGGATGGCGGCCCGGAATTTGAAATAGCTTGTCTGATCGGGCTCGCTGTGATCGACACCCGGATTGCAAATGACTAAACCTCGGGGTTTATCGTCAACGTATAGCGACATTAAAAACAGATTTTCAGGATCAAATGCGGTCTTGATACTGGACGGAATCAAGCCTTCAAATTTACGGTACTTTTCTGCGTCGATCAATAGCGCCTGTGGTTTCGCGATCAGCGATTTTAGAATGCCTTCCCTGGTAATATCAATAGCCAGGTTTCTGATCGCAGAATCAGGATCGATTCCTTTGCCCATGCGCGCTGTGAGTTTACGTTTGTCCGACGATAGCATCAGGTATACCACCGGTGACAATTGCAGATCACTATGCAGGTGTTGCAGTAACGTATCCAGCAACCGGGTCTGATCGGTGTTGGGAGATTTAAGTAGCGTCTTCATTTGAGCAGCAAGATCGGGAGCCGGTGTGACAGTCTGCGACTTGACAGGTGCAGCCGACTGCACCACCGGTCCGGACCGATCTAACAGAATTAGTCGAGCCGCAGCCGGAAATACATCCGCTAAAGGACAATTTTTGGCAGCAATGACTGCGCTCTGCTGCAACTGACGATAATAACCTTTGGCGGGTTTGTTTAGATAGTCGGCACATTTCTTCTCGATCGATTTCATTGCAATAAGCTGCCAGCCGAGTTCAGCTTGCGCAGCGACTTCCGATGCGAGTGCAATCAAGCGTGGCTTGAGTCCGCCTTGATTGCAGGTCTGAATCTCGGATACCAGTTCGGGCAGCGCCAGTTGTTTTGCCAGCAATTGACCGAGTGATTTGAATTCGAAGTTGAAGACCCTGGCAACTTCGCCGGGGTTTCCGCTGGTCTGAATTTGTTGCAGATATCGCTGGTAATTGGCGTGATCGTACAGGCACAGGTAGAACTCGGCGACATTGACTAGCAGAGCCGCTTCGCGTACTTCATCGATTGCCTGCACGCGCTGGATACTGATGAAGCCATCCAGTTGGGCTTGTGCGTGGTAACAACGACTCACCAACTGTTGATAGGACTGACGCGTTGGCGCGTCAGCGTGAGTTCTGCTGAGTACTTTATGTTGCTGCAGGAAATTCTTGATTGCGTCATCGCCGAGCAAACCAAGCGCCGTGCCAAGGGTATCTACGCCGCATTTGCCGCTTTTGTGTAAGCGCCCATTGACCAGCAAATAGAGCGAAATACTCATACCGGGATCGCGCGCAATGATTGCCGCCAGGTCGCCGCGTGTACGATTCTGATTGGTTAGATGCAGAAGTGCCTCGCGATGGTGAATGTCGAGCGCGGGAATAGTGCCTTGATGGGACGACAACCATTGTTGAGCAGCAGCTTGATCGGTCATTAATTATAAGTCCTGCGCGATACTTAACGACTCCATCTGTTTGCCGTGAATATGCTTGATCAGCAGCTCACGATCGGTTTCATGCAGATGTTCAAAGTCGAGTGATATTCGGTGATTGAATTTAGTATGCTTTGTTGATATCTCGATTTGGACAACGCGGGCTATGATTACCAGCCTCAAACCTGACGGCAGTAGTTTCAAATTAAATTCCATCAGCGAATCGAGCAGCGGATCCTGGTTGCAGTCAAATGAAATGCCCTGTGCACTCAGGCTGGCTGTTGTGGTTGTTAGTGATTGGTCAAATTCATCATCGATCAGCTTTGCGGTGAGTCGATCGACCTGGTTTTGTAGCATCGATAGATAGCGTCCGAGTTCGGGATTGTTGCTTTCTATTTTTTGAAAATCGGTAATCTGCTGTTCGATTTGGAAGTTGAAGTTGTTGCGAATTGAAAGCGTATGTTCATTGTCCCAGAAATTACTGAGGATGCTATCGGTTTGCTCCATATCGATTGGTCTACAGGTCAGCTCAACCTCGTCCTCAATCCGAAAAAATCGCCGTCTTTCTTTGTCCATGAACTTTAGCCCGCAGGGTTGACGTAGTCGACGTTGTAAGCTGGAGATTCCTTTTCAATCGAGTGTCTATTACCATGCAACACACTGATTTCGACGCGACGATTCTGCGCCCGGTTTTCCCAGCTGTCGTTGGGAACTAACGGTTCATTGTCGGCCAGGGCCCGGATTTCCATCCGTTCCGGATCGACATTACCTTCGCGGATGAAAAAGTGAACTACGCTCGCTGCTCGCGCAGACGATAAATCCCAGTTGGAGCGAAATCTACTCGTTTCGATCGGAATATCGTCGGTATGGCCTGCGATGACAAAACGCCCCTCGCGGGCGTTGAGAACTTCTGCGATCAATAGCAGTATCGGAAGAAAATCCTGTTTCAATTCGGCACGCCCTGAGCTGAATGATCCGCGTTCGCGAATTCGAATCAGCACCCGATCGTTGTAAGCTTCGACTTCGAGCAAGCCATCGCCAATCGCTTCAGCCAGTTCTTCCTGTAGTTCTTCGGCCTGTTCCTGTGCGGCCTGTTCCTGTGCTTCGCGTTCGGCTATTTGTTGTGCGATAACTTCCGCATCCGACTCGCCTGCACCACCATCGTTTTTAGACTCGGAATCGTTATAATCGAGATTAGTCTTGGTGTCGTCGGTGGTCTGTTCGCGCATGATTTCAAGCGGCGTGACTTCGGTTGGCGTGCCGGGACTATACTGTTTGGCGATGATGCTGGTACCTTTCGGTATTTCAGTGGCTTTAATAGTTCGTTGTACACCAAAGGCCGTTTTTAATGCCCCGGCCACCTGCTTGTACTTGAGAACATCCATTTCCGCAAACGATAGAAGCAATACGAAAAAGCACATGAGCAGTGACATCATGTCTGCGAAAGTTGCGAGCCAGGGGGGCAAGCCTGCTTCGCAGGGTGGACATTCGCATTCCTCGCTCATCAAGCGGGCCTATTCGTCTTCTTGCCGCTTGCTTTCGGGCAGGTAGGTGTTGAGCATTTGTTTTAATACACGTGGATTGGTGCCTTCCTGAATGCCGCTGATCGATTCCAGAATCAGGTTCTTGTTGAGTTTCTCGTAGCCGCTTATCAGAATTAGTTTGTCTGCCAGTGGTGAGGCGAAGGCATTGGCGATAACGGCGCCATAAAGCGTAGTCAGCAGCGCAACCGCCATCGCAGGTCCAATCGCGGCAGGGTCAGACATGTTGGCGAGCATTTGTACCAGACCAATGAGGGTACCGATCATTCCCATTGCAGGCGCGTAAACCGCCATTGCCTTGAACATGTCGGCGCCGACCGAATGGCGTTCAATCGACATGTTGATATCTTTGACGAGTAGGCCTTTGACTATTTCTGGTGCATGGCCATCAATGCACAGGCCGATTCCGCGTTGCAGAAAGTCATTACTAATTTCGCGTCCTTCCAGCGCCAGGATGCCTTCCTTGCGCGCAATATTGGCCAGCTCCACGGATTCATCGATCAAGCTTTGCGGCGCATCGAGACGGTAGAAAAACCCTTTCAGGCCGATTTTAAATGATCCGAGGAAATTACCCATGGTGACGCGCATCAAGGTCACCGCAAAGGTTCCACCAATTACAACAAGCAACGATGGATAATTGACGAAAATGCCGAAAGGACCGCCCATACTGATGGCGACTGCCAAGATAATATAAGCCAGTACAAATCCGACGATTGATGCGATATCCACCCAATTACTCCTGCTTGCTTTGATACTTTTGCGGTTGTGAAATATTCTGCAGAAATACACGCCTGCTCGTAGTCAGGGTATCGGTCGCGGGGATAATATCTTTAGTCAGATCGTGGATTAATTGATCGGGGGTATATTGATTTATCAGGCGACTAAAATATGAGCCAGGCGGTAGGTCAAACCCTGATCATTTATCAAGCCATTTCGGTATAGCCAGGTGCGTGCATCCTCGGCATCGTTTTCGAACCAGGCCTGGCTCGATTGGAGACGGAAACTGTATCCCCAGGCGTCCATATCGGCGAACAGACGCTTGCGCCCGACACAGTTGAGGTGATCGGACAACAGGACCTGCAGGTAGCAAACCGCGCTTTCTTCGGCATCGTCGCTACCGGCGTCTCGATCGACGCGCAGGCGTCGCTGGGAATCCATGCAGATGTAATGGCTGGATTCATGCAAAATCGAATGTAATGGCGTGTCGGCACGGGCGTACAGATGATTGCCCCGGAGGCCGGCTTCGTCGTCACCCCAATAGCTGGCTGGAATCGGCTGCGCTTCATCGCAATGCCTCAGTTCGATTCCGAATCTGGCTAACAGATTGCATAACTCGTTGCAGTCGACTTGCGCAAGTCTTAACCCGGAAAATTCACAATTCATGCGCCGTCTCGCTAGTCTATTGATTCCACAAGAAATATTTTCTCAGTCGCTCGGAATCGTCGATACGAGACTCTCTCGATTGTTCCTTGTGAAAACAATATCCTGCGCGATCCTGGCGCAGATTTGTGAAATTTCCGGGTTAATACGACTGCTTTTTCAATCGGCATAAGATTGCAGAAGTTTGGCTATGGTCTGTTGCAGACGCCACCACTCTTCGGTCTTGTATTGCAGCGACTGGTTCCGGGTGCGAATTATCAGGTAGTTGACAGCAGCGCCGAAAACGCCCAGTACTCCCCCGATATCGATATTGGGTTGCTGATAATAGAGACGAATTCGTTTGACCAGTTGCATACCGCTTTCGCTGCGGACGCGCGACAGATGTTGGGTCAGGTTGTTTTGCGACGACATTTCCCAGGCCATTATTTCGAGAGTTAGAGGTCGTGATTCGAGCGCCTCGACATAGCGGTTGAGGAGTAATTGTAAAAAGTCGGGGAGCGGAATGTCAGCGCATTCTGCCGCTGATTCGGTGATGATTTCGTCGACTTCCCACCACAGGCTGGTGGTTTGAGCGAAGGCAAGCAGCAGTTCGGCCATTCCACCGAAATAGCGATAGATCAAAACCTTGTCGCATCCAGCCTGGCGCGAAATTGCATTAATACCGATTTCGGCATAGCCCTGTTCGAGAAGAATTTTCCCGAGTGCGTCGAGAATTCGCTGTTCGGTCAGTATTCGGCTGCGTTTCATTGGGGCCTGTTAACACTAATTGAAACAGATCGGA
>QIJI01000262.1 GCA_003231795.1 Gammaproteobacteria bacterium | reverse complement strand
ATCAATTTCGAAGTGCCGCAGCAGATCGAGAGCAAGTTCCTTGAAATGGCTGTCCAGGTGTTTTGCCAGAAATCCCGAATCCAGCGACGGTATTGTTTCGGGGCTGTAGATTCCTCCATAAGAGGCAAGCGGAGATAACAGGGCCGAGGAAAAAGGTACCCGTCGATCGCGAGTTGCATCGTTGCCTCGAGTTTCAGTGAATTGCATGGCGGATTACCGGGGCTAACGAATCGTTGAAAACGCGAATTATATCTGCCTTAACCGGTCCAACAAGGTGTTTTGGGGGCAAATAGTCGTAAAACTGATGCTTTAGTCGGTCTGCCCAATCATTTTAGGAGCATTTCACTTCAACTCACCCACATTTATGCGTAAAATTCGCCGATTGATCTGACTCCCAGGCCAGATGAAACCAGAGTATCCATTTAATCCAATGCCTGAAACTGAAAAATTTAACCTGCTCAATCTGAATCGTGCTGCGCTTGAAGTGTTTTTCCAGTCCAATGGAGAAAAGTCTTTTCGTGCACGGCAGTTGATGCAATGGGTGCATCAGCGCGGGGTGACGGATTTCGATCAAATGACTGATATGTCGAAAACCTTGCGCCAGTTTCTTAATCAGCATTGCTGTATCGAACTGCCCAGGGTAATAACCGCGCAAAAATCGAGTGACGGTACGCGTAAGTGGTTGCTGTCGGTAGATGATAGTGATAACGCGGTAGAATGCGTATTGATTCCAGAAAAGTCGCGCATGACATTATGCGTTTCATCGCAGGTCGGCTGCACGCTGAATTGCAGTTTTTGCTCGACTGCGAAGCAGGGGTTTAATCGTAATCTGACAACCGCTGAAATTATTGCGCAATTGCACCTGGTGCATCACAGCTTGCTGGCGGAAGGTTCCAGCGGAGTCAGCAATGTCGTCATGATGGGTATGGGAGAGCCTCTACTCAATTTTGACGCAGTGATCGCCGCTGTCGATATGATGTGCGATGACTATGCTTATGCACTGAGCAAACGGCGCGTCACTATCAGTACTGCGGGAGTGGTGCCCGCGATGCGACAGTTGGAACAGGTAACCGACGTGGCGTTGGCGGTTTCGCTGCATGCACCGAATGATCGCCTGCGCAATCAACTGGTGCCGATTAACCGGAAATATCCGATCAGTGAATTACTTCAGGCTTGCCACAGTTACATCGACGGTTACAAAAGCCGCAAGATTACGTTTGAGTATGTAATGCTGGACGGCATTAACGATAGCCTTGAGCATGCTCGTCAGCTGGTTAGCCTGATTGGCGACATCCCCTGTAAATTGAACCTGATTCCGTTTAATCCTTATCCACACGCGATTTATCAATGCTCCGAGCAGGATGCGATCGACCGGTTTCGCGATTACACTTCGGGCAAGGGCATCATCACACTAACCCGGCGCGCTCGCGGCGACGATATCGATGCCGCCTGTGGTCAACTGGTAGGGGCATTTCATGATCGCAGCCGGCGTAGCGAAAAATACCAGCTCAGCCTGAAAGATATCGAGGGGGTATCTCTTGCGCACTAACAATCGACTGATTTTTATGCGACCAATGTTTCTGGCATTGGTATTATTATTGTCTGCCTGCGTCGCAGTTAATCCCGAAAGGTCGCGGGGAGAAAAAGCGAGTGATATCAATGTTGAACTGGGCATTGGATATCTGCAGCAGGAAAATTTCATTTTAGCCAACGAAAAATTGCTGAAAGCGCTCAAGTTCAATCCTGATTCGGCAAAGGCCAACTATGTCTACGCGATTTTACAGGAGCGGTTGGAACAATACGAAGTGGCCGAGTATCACTACGAGCGCGCGACCAGCCTCGATCCCAAAAATTCGGAAGCCGCTAACAATTATGGTGCTTTCCTGTGCCGTAATCAGCGCGAAGCCGAATCGGTGAATTATTTTTTACGCGCACTGGATAACCCGTTATACCAAACGCCGGAGTTTGCCTATACCAATGCGGCGATTTGTCTGCTCAAGATTGATCAAAAGCAGGATGCCAGAAAGTATTTGGACAAAGCGCTGGCTGCTAATAGTAACTTTGCATCAGCGTTGCTGGTAATGGCTGAAATATTGTTCGATGAATATAACTTTAATGGTGCCCAGTCCCATCTTGATCGCTATCATCTGGTGTCCCGACCTTCGGCAAAGAGTCTCTGGCTATCGATTCGCACGGCACTCGAGCTTGACCCCAATGCCAATGTCGACGAGATGTCGAAGCTGCTCGAAACTGATTTCCCTGATTCTAATGAGAACCAGGCCTGGCTGGGGATCAAGTAGTGGAAATTGAAAACGACAGTCCATCTGACGCGCCCAGACCTGCCGGTATTGGTCCCGGCGAGCGCTTGCAAGCAGCCCGGGTTGAAAAGGGTTTGTCGCTGCAGGATGTTGCGAAACGTATGCATCTGAGCAGCAGCATTCTGGAATCAATCGAAGAAAATAATTTCGACGAGATTACAGCCCCGATATTCGTTAAGGGTTATCTTCGCGCGTACGCCCGTATTGTTTCGCTCGATGAAGACGAAATGATTCAGCAGTACATTAATTTTTACTCGGAAGAAGACCCTCCCATTACCCCGACCAGTAATATGACACCCGAATTGTCGGTGGGTGATGCACGCATAAGATGGACAACGTACCTGGTTATCCTGGTGCTGGCAGCATTGCTCGCTGTCTGGTGGTGGAACAAGGAAAGGAATCAGGAGGTTTCGATTTCACTCGATGCCTCTTCAAGCGCAGCACAGCAGACAATCGAGGAAAGCAGGCTGCCTGTTGAGCCGTCTGTGAACAGTGAAATCGTGGCCGAGTCTGAATCCACTGCGATCGCCAATTTGGATCAGAGCGAGAGCACCCCGACCACGGAGCCGGGCAATGAGGCTGTGGTGGCTAGCGCTTACGTTGCCGCTGAACCTGACCACCCCGCGGATGATGCAGTCGACCCTATTCAGTCGGATGAAGTCATTAGCGAAGTGGAAAACTCCAGTTCTGAAAGTCCCTCGGCTTCGCGGGGCGAAGGCTTTATCGGAATCCGTAGCGCGCCTACCGGCTCCGACAAACTGAGTATCATCGTTCATGCCGATACCTGGGCTGATATTGCAGATGATACCGATTATCAACTGGTTTATGACCTGTTACGGGCAGGTCAATCGATGGACTTAACCGGGCAAGCACCTTTTGCCGTGTTTTTTGGCAACGGACATGGCGTCGAGATGAGTTTCAACAATCAGGAAATTAGCCTGGCGTCGCTCATTCGTGACGACAATACTGCTCGTATCAATGTTGGTCAGTAGCAAGATTTAGCCCGTGGCAAATCAAATTCAGGTTATTCGCGGAATGCACGATATTCTGCCAGCCGAGATGCCTGTCTGGGATCAACTGGAAGACGGGTATCGCGCGTTGGTTGAGTCGTATGGATACCAGCAGATCAGGACTCCGATCGTCGAAAAAACCGCTCTGTTTGCACGTTCTATCGGTACGGTAACCGATATTGTCGAAAAGGAAATGTATAGTTTCGATGATCGTAACGGCGATAGCCTCAGTTTGCGGCCTGAAAATACGGCCAGCGTCGTTCGTGCCGGTTTGCAGGCAGGTTTGCTACATGACCAACAGCAACGCTGGTGGTATAGCGGTCCGATGTTCCGCCACGAGCGCCCTCAAAAAGGTCGTTACCGGCAATTTCATCAATTTGGCGCTGAAGCATTTGGCATAGCGGGTGCCGATATAGAAGCCGAGTTGATACTGCTGGCCTCCCGCTTCTGGAAATGTCTCGGACTTCAGCAAATCGAATTGCAAATTAACAGCCTCGGCAGTAGCGAAAGCCGAAGCAGCTACCGGGATCTTCTGGTGGATTATTTTCGGGATCATGCCGATGCGCTCGATCAAGATAGCCAGCGGCGGCTCGAATCCAATCCGCTGCGAATTCTCGACAGTAAAAACCCGGAAATGCAAGGATTGATCGAAAACGCTCCCGCACTCCATGACAGTCTTGATCAGGCATCCCGGGATCATTTTCATGAACTGACGGATATTCTCGACCAAACCGGTGTCTCATATCGAATCAATCAACGGCTGGTACGCGGTCTCGATTATTATTCCCACACCGTTTTCGAATGGGTAACCGAAACCCTGGGAGCACAGGGTACCGTTTGTGCGGGTGGGCGTTACGATGGTCTGATAGAGCAACTCGGTGGTAAATCGGGTTATGCGGCCGGATTTTCGATGGGATGCGAACGCCTGGTGGCAATGTTAATTGATCAGAATCGTGATCAGGATTCTAGCGGTTGTGATGTATATCTGGCAATGCGTGGCGAAGGTAGTATCGCTGTCGCCCATCGTTTGGGCGAAAAATTACGCGACCAGCTTCCGCGCTTACGATTGGTGGTGCACGCTGGTGCGGGGAGCTTCAAGAGTCAAATGCGCAAGGCTGACCGGTCGGGTGCAAAAATTGCGCTAATTCTCGGTGACACGGAAATTGAAAATGAAACCGTCACGGTGAAATATCTACGTGAAGACAAGGCTCAGGAAGAATGCTCTCAGGTCGAAATTGCAATGCGACTGAAGTCGCTATCAGCGAACCTCTGACAATTCAGGACGAACTGTTCAGAGGTTCCCGCGGTGCAAGGATGCACCGCCATTTTCTGTGGCTAAGCCACTGAAAATGGAGATAAAATAAAAATCACATTTTTTGTTTTATCGTCCTCCGACAATTCAGGACGAATTGTTCAGAGGTTCAATAATATACAAAAGCGAGAAAGTTTTAATGGAAACTGAAGATGAACAGGTCGAACAGATAAAGGCCTGGCTGAAACAAAACGGATTATCAATTGTCCTCGGCGTGGTTATCGGAGTCGGTGGAATCGGCGGGTATCGCTACTGGCAGTATGATCAGGAAACCACTGCTCAGCAGGCGTCTGTGCAATTTACCAAAATGATAGACGCGCTCAACACATCAGATGATGACAGTCTTGAAATTTATGCCAATAAACTGATTCAGGAGTACTCGAATACCGAATATGCATTGATGGCACATCTGGCGCTGGCCAGGCAGCAGGTTAGGCAAGGTGAGTTTGAGCTTGCAGAATTATCACTTCAGCAGGTCATCGGAACTGCAGCACAGGAGCCACTGGCTTATCTGGCGCGAACCCGTCTTGCCGCTGTGCAATTGCAGAAACAACAGTTTGATCAGGCGCTGTCAACTTTGTCGATAAATTTTCCGGGTGAATTTGCCGCCAGTGTGAACGAATTACGCGGTGATATTTTTACCAGCCAGGGCAATGTCAGTGAAGCAGCCAACGCCTATCGCAGGGCACAGGGAGCTAACCCCGGGCCTGCCAATGGCGAATTCCTGCAGCAGAAACTCGATGATCTCGGGAGTCCTAGTTGAGACATTGCCTGAAATTCTGGTTATTGCTGGCAACAGGACTGCTGAGCGCCTGTGGTGGGGAAGTAGACAACAGTGAGCCGCCGGCTGAGCTGACCACTATCGACGAGCAGATTACCCTGTCGCTTCTGTGGAGGGTAGATACTCTGGCCTCTGCCAATAGCGCGGCCTATAGAATGCGCCCGTTAATTCTCGATGATCGTGTTTACAGTATCGATACCAGTGGATTGATCAATGAAATCGATATCAGCAGCGGACGCAAAAACTGGAAATATGCTACCGAAATTGCCGCTATTACCGGTTTAAGCGGTAATCGTGAGAAGATCTTTGCAACCTCCAAAGACGGGGCGGTGGCCGCATACCGTTTGCTCGAAGATGGTTTGTCCCCGCTGTGGCAAACCAATGTCGGCAGTGAGATCAGAGCCACCCCGGTAGTAGACGGTTCGCAGGTGTTTGTGCGTAGTGTCGATGGAAAATTACATAGCCTTTCTAGCGAAGATGGAAGCGTGCAATGGGTAGTCTCGCGCCGTGTTCCAGCATTATCGCTGACGGGTAACAGCGAACCGCTGGTGACCGAACAACTGGTGTTTTCGGGATTCGACGATGGTAGTTTAATCGCTTATAACCGCGAAAATGGCAAGACTGTTTGGGAAGCGACTATCAGTTTACCCACGGGTCGCACCGAAGTTGAGCGTCTGGTTGATCTGGATGGTCGGTTCGTATTGCGCGATGGCGTTATCTATGTCACTTCTTTTCAGGGAAAACTGGCAGCGATTCAGGCAGCCAGTGGTGAATTGCTGTGGGCACGGGAGTTTTCCAGTTATCAGGCGATTGCGATCGACCAGAACGCGCTTTATCTCAGTGACGATAACAGTCATTTATGGTCTGTTGATCGACGCACCGGAACCGCGCTGTGGAAACAGGATGTTCTCAACGCACGCAAGATAACCGCTCCGACTATCTTCAAGGACAAGTTGGTAGTCGCGGACCTGGACGGCTATCTGCACTGGTTTAATAAGGAGGATGGCAGTTTGATCGGGCGAATCAGGGCTACCAATGGGCGTAGTTATGTGCAGCCGCAGGCCTGGCAGGACTCGGTACTAACATTGGACAAGTACGGCTTGCTCGCTTCCGTTTCGCCAGGCCAATGATTCCTGTTATCGCGTTGATCGGTCGGCCGAATGTCGGCAAATCCACTGTGTTTAATGTTTTTACGCGAACTCGTGATGCAATCGTTGCAAACGAACCCGGGCTGACCCGCGATCGTCAGTATGGTGTCGGTCAGCGCGAGGACAAGACATTTATCGTCGTCGACACCGGCGGTCTAAGCGGCGAAAAGCAGGACCTCGATGATCTGATGGCGCGTCAGACCCTGCTGGCGATGGAGGAAGCCGACGAAATACTTTTTATTGTCGACGCGCAACATGGCTTGACCAGCGGTGACCGACTGATTGCTGATCTGGTGCGAAAGTCGGGAAAGTCCTGTTACGTGGTGATAAACAAGGTTGATGGTCTCGATCCAGACCAGGCAAAGGCGGAATTCTTCGCCATGGGCTTTAATCGGTTGGCATTGATATCCGCGGCGCACCGCAAGGGTACGACGCAACTGATTGATGATACGCTACGCGACTATCCGGCTGAACTGACTGACAAATCGGCCCAAAGCGGTCCGGTCATCGCTGTGATAGGTCGTCCTAATGTCGGCAAATCAACGCTGATTAATCGCCTCGTTGGTGAAGAGCGTGTCGTCGCATTCGACCAGCCCGGCACCACGCGCGATACCATATCGGTCGAGTTCGAGCGACGCGGCAAGCCTTATACGCTTGTCGATACCGCGGGTGTTCGCAAGCGCGGAAAAGTTCAGCAGACAATTGAAAAGTTCAGCGTTATCAAAGCGCTCGAGGCAATAGAAAAATCCGAGGTCGCTATTCTTGTGGTCGATGCGCAGGATGGTTTAACCGACCAGGATTTAACATTGCTGGGGTATGTACTCAATAGTGGTCGCGCAATGGTAATTGCGGTTAACAAGTGGGATGGTCTCGATCAGGAATTGCGTGATCAAAACAAAAGTACGCTGGAACGCCGCTTGAAATTCGTTCCGTTTGCGGCGCGCCATTTTATTTCGGCGAAACATGGGACCGGAGTAGGTGAACTGATGGCTTCGGTTGATCAGGCTTACGCTTCTGCATTCAAGGATTTGAACACCCGATATCTTACTGATTTACTCGAAGAAGCGGTGTTCAAGCACAATCCGCCGTTACGACATGGCCGACGCATCAAACTGAGATATGCGCATCAGGGTGGGCGCAACCCGCCCATAATCGTAGTCCACGGAAGCCAGACCGAACATCTACCGGACGCCTATCAACGGTATTTGAGCGGGTTTTTCATTTCCAAGCTAAAGCTCAAAGGAACTCCGTTGAAACTCGAACTGAAATCGGGCAGCAATCCATATAGCGGTAAAAAGGCGCCAAAAAAGCATAAAAAATGAAATTTAAGGTCCCGTTTTTGAGGAATATCGGCAATAAAGACTGAAATATGGCCGAATTCGACCTAAACTTTGGCGTATGAGCTTACAAAGAATTTTGGTTACCAACGCTAAAGGCGGTTGTGGTAAGACTACCATTGCTACGAATATTGCCTCGCATTACGCGCGGCAAGGCAAAATCGTACGCCTGTTCGATCATGATACACAAGGTTCTTCGCTGGCCTGGTTAAATCGCCGGCCTGATGATCTGGTTCGCATCGAAGGTGTCGATGCGTCGAAGAATTCGGATCATCGCCTGACCCGTTCGTGGCAATTACGCGTGCCACCGGAAACAGATGTTGCGATTATTGATTCGCCGGCCGGAACCGACATTACCGAGCTGGCGATGTTATTCCAGCAAAATGATTCAATATTGATTCCGGTATTGCCGTCGCCGATAGACATTCATGCAACCGCGCATTTCATCAAGGCCCTGTTAACTACCGGCCGCGCGCGCAAAAAAATGATCCGACTTGCGGTGGTCGCCAATCGGGTACGCAAAAATACGCTGATGTATCACGCGTTGGAACGATTTTTGTTCGGTCTGAATATTCCTTTCATATCGAGCCTGCGGGATACACAGCAATATGCAAGAGCGATCGAACTCGGAATTGGTGTTCAGGAAATTTCGGGTTCGCGCAAAAAAGTTGATAATGAGCAATGGGCGCCCATTTTTCGGTGGCTGGAATCGCCCATCATCAGTGAGTCCGCGGCGCAGGTGACACCATTATTCAATCAAATCGAGCA
>QIJI01000350.1 GCA_003231795.1 Gammaproteobacteria bacterium | reverse complement strand
ATTCTGGATGAATCGGGTTGTGATTCAAAATGCCGAAGCGTCGGACCGTTCAGTTCAAGGCGTGAAACGCAAGTAATAGCAGGGCTATTGCTAAGTTTCACAACGCAGAAATTGATTATTTTGGACACAAGACGTTCATTCATGAATTGATCAGAGGCTCCTTAATAAAATGTGATTACAAAATATGCCCTACGAGAGTTATTTAATGGAGTAGGCCATTGTAACTGCATCGTACCTGGCCGGGCGCCTGATGGTATATTACACGCGACAAATTGGGTATTTAGCAATGAAAATAGGAATCCTCGAAACAGGGTTGATTCGCGAACAACTGGCGCATCGATTCGATCCTTACCCGGTCATGTTCGACCATTTTCTCAATGCTTCGGGTGGCGCACTTGAAATTGAGGCTTTCAGCGTTATCCGTGGACAAGTGCCAGCCTCGATATTTGATTGTGACGGCTGGCTGATAACAGGATCGCGTCATGGCGTGTACGAGAACCTGGACTGGATGATCGAATTGCAGTCCTTTATTCGAGACATTGCGGCTAATAATATCCCCCTGGTTGGCATTTGTTTCGGGCACCAGATCATAGCGCAGGCATTAGGCGGTGAAGTGGTGAAGTCGGATAAAGGCTGGGCCCTGGGATTGCATCATTATCAAGTTGACAAAAACTATTCGTGGATGGAACCCGCAGCGGGGACAACCGGGTTATACGCTTTTCATCAGGATCAGGTGGTTAAACTCCCGCAAAATGCTGAGGTTTTTGCCAGTTCTGACTTTTGTCCCTACGCCGGACTGAGTTACGGCGATTCGATTATCAGTCTGCAGGCACATCCCGAATTTGAAGAAGCCTATGAAATCGCGTTACTCGACCTGTTTAACGGGAATTTATTCTCCACTGAACTGGCTCAACAGGCCTACGCTTCAATGAACGAAGGCAGTAAGGCTGACCAGGGGATGGTGGGCAGGTGGTTGTCGAACTTTTTCCTGATCTCGAAACCGGTGTTTGCCGTCAGCAATAGCTGATTCTACAATGCAATGAACAGGTTCAGGACTGTGCCTGTTTCGGACTATCGATCTGCGCGATCAGAAAATCTTCAAATTCATCCTCTGGCATTGGCTTGCCGAAGTAATAACCTTGCGCAAAGTCGCAATCGAGCGCGCGCAGAAACTCCCATTGCTCGACTGTTTCAACGCCTTCCGCTATGACTTCCAGACCCAGTCCGTGTGCCATGGCGATGATTGCCTGTACCAGAACGGCATTTTCATTGTCCGCGGGCAAATCCATAATAAAGCTACGGTCGATTTTGACGGTACTCACCGGATAATTTTTGAGATAGCTTAAAGCAGAAAAACCGGTGCCGAAATCATCCACTGAAAGTCGCACACCGCAGCTACTGATTTCATTGATATAGGTCATGACTTCGGATGAGTCGTCGAGCAGTAGCCCCTCGGTAATTTCAACCTCAAGCGCATCCGGGTTCCAGTCATGCTTTTCGAGCTGTTCTTTTATAGTGTCGAACAACAGATGATTGCGAAACTGGATCGATGAGGCATTGACCGCCATTCGAAGCTCGATGCCGAGCCGTCGGTTCCAGCCGGAACCGGTTTCGATGGCCTTTTCGAGAACCCAGCAACCAAGTTCGGGAATCAAACCTGCATTTTCCGCGGCCGGAATAAACTCATCTGGAAACACCTGGCCGAGTTTCTCGCTATTCCAGCGCAACAATGCCTCTGACGACACTACCCGCCCGGTCTGGATCTCGACTATCGGCTGGTAAACAACAGTCAACTCATTATTTGGTAGAGCCTTGCGCAGATTATCCTGTAAATCACGCTGTCGATGCGCTTTTTGATTGATATCTTCGGTGTAAAAACGAAAGGTGTTCTTGCCATGATTTTTTGACTGATACATAGCTTGATCGGCGTGATGTAACAGGATTTCGGCATCGAGCCCGTGGTCCGGATACAGGGCGATGCCAATACTGGCGCTCACCGCGACCTGGTGACCGTCAAAATCGATTGGGCGGGAAGCCTCGTAGAGCAGGCTTTCAATTTTGCTGATCAGCGAAACACCACCATCGATATCGGTAATTAAAACAATGAATTCGTCGCCACCGATCCTGGCTACTGCGTCGGTTTGACGTACGATAGATTTAAAGTTTTTCGATACATGCGTCAGCAATTTGTCTCCGGCTTCGTGCCCAAAGTGGTCGTTGACATGTTTAAAACCATCGAGATCGACATAAATAACCGCGCTGGAATATTGGTACCGTTTAGAGCGGTAAATCATTTCGTTCATTTCATCGTATAGACCACGACGATTCGGCAGGTTGGTCAGCGGGTCATGCGTTGCCAGGTGCTCGACGCGGTGTTCGGCGGCGCGCCGTTGTTTAATCTCCTGCTCAAGGCCGAAACGCAGAGACCACAGGTCGAGGAATACCAGCACCTTGGAAAGCAGGGCTGTTTTGCGGATTGGCTTTTGTATGTAATCGACTGCGCCGGCAAGATAGGCTCGCTCGATATGCGCATCGTCTTGATTGGCAGTAATGAAGATAATTGGAATGGAGCGTGTTTTTTCGTTCTCGTGAAACAGCTTCGCGACTTCAAAGCCATCCATTCCGGGCATTTGTACGTCGAGTAGAATCAATGCTATGTGATCGACCTGCTTTTCGGCGGTCTCCAGCGCCTGTTCTCCTGAACTGGCGGCAATGATATCCGCGTTAACCGGTTTCAGTAAAACCTGAAGAGCGGCCAGATTGGCTCTGGTGTCGTCGACAATAAGTATCTTGGCTTCGGGCATTGGATATTAATCTGCTTTCACAAGTAATTTACAGCCCGGAGTTTTTCGCAGACCGGGCTCTATCTGCAATCTTAATCGGCAAACGCGCTGATAAATTAAGCTTTTTTAGGGAATGTGGGGCTCGCTTTGTCGAACCTGGATACTTTTGAGTGCTCACCGAATTGCGGATAAAGTTCAGGAAATTTTGGACTATAGTTCATTGATACCTTTCAATCGGAAAACAATGTCTGAGAACCAACAAAAAGCAACTCTATTGCTGGCCTGTCAGTCGGTGCAGTCTGTTAAACTGATTAGCCGTCATCTACGCGACTACTTCAACCTGCTGACTGCATCCGATGCAGAAGCTGCGTGGGAGTTATTACTGGAGAATCGGGACATTGCATTGGTGATCTGCGAACTCACACTGGCTGACGATTCGTTTGCGCTTCTGGAGCGGATCCGTGATGCCCAGGACAATCGTCTCGCGGCGACGCCGGTACTGTTGCTGATCGGTGAAAACGATAGCGATGAACAACGCGAGACGGCTTTTCGTAACGGCGCCACTGATTTCATAAATTTACCTTTTGCCAGTGCGGAACTCACAACCCGGGTTCGGTTGCATGCCAATATCTACGTGCAGCATTCAATAGAACCGACTGTTGAAATGCAGCAAATTTCAGCCGTAAACGTGCTGCAGCAACTGTCCCAGGAGAATTTCTTTAATTCGCGCGTGCAACAGGAAATTTCTTTTTCGCTACGCCACCGCAGCAACGTCAGTATTTGCAAGCTCAGGCTGGATAATATCAAAGCCATTATTGCCGGTTTCGACAAGGCCACTGCGATTTCGGTGGTGCAGGCGGTAGCCAGGATTGTTCAACAAACGTTGCGTCGCGAAGATTCACTGTGTTATCTGGGTAATGCCGAGTTCTGTATTCTGTTTCCCGCAACCAACGGAATCGGTGCAACCAGTGGCGTAAATCGAATCGTCGAAAGTATTGCGAGTCGCCGAATTCGGATTGCGGGAAAGCAGGTTCCAGCCACTTTGAGTGGTGCGATTTATAGTTGTATCGCAACCGAGGAAACGAGTCTCGACCGGGTTTACTCGATCCTCGATGCCAGTATCAAGCAGGCCGTTGCCGATGGCGGTAATCGCATTGTCAACACGCTGCCGCAGGGTGAAGAGCGGGTCTATTCGATAGATCGCGCGCTGAAGTTGATTGACGCCGGAAATACTGACGATCTCTCCTCCCATGCCAGTGGTTTGTTACAGACGGTTATGCCGTTAATCGAATTTGTCGACCAGACCCTGCAACTCGAGATGGATTCCATGCTTCAAAATTTTCGCGCTACACTGGATCGGGGAAAATAGAAAGATAATAAGACAGTTTCAAATTGAAACTACGCATTGATGCCTTTGTCTATTTAAGATAATGTTGTGGGCTTTAGAGACCTGATGAATCCCGGATCTGTTTGATGAATATTTTGCTTCTGATGGCTGGCGTACTCGCATTGTTTTATGCGATAGCCCGCCAGTTAACCTCGTTTCGCAACTTCGCGCTGATCACCGGCCTTTTTATGCTGATCTATACGCTGGCGGGTGGCTTTAGTTTTTTCTGGGGCATTTTATTTTGGGTTTTGTACCTGTTGCCTGCGTTATTGTTTGGAATTCAGCCGCTCCGCGAGCAAATCCTTTCACGACCGCTGCTGGCGCGCATTCGTCAGATTTTGCCGCCAATGTCGGATACCGAACGCGATGCTATCGAAGCCGGCAGTGTCTGGTGGGAGTCAGAACTGTTTCGCGGATCACCCGACTGGTCGATATTGCGAAACTATAAACTACCCGCGTTGAATGAAACTGAAAGAGCCTTTATTGAGGGTCCTGTGAAGCAACTTTGCGCGATGATCGACGATTGGGATATTACCCACAATCGCATGGACCTGCCGCCGGAAATCTGGGACTTCATGAAGCAACACCGGTTTTTCGGCATGATCATTCCAAAACAATATGGCGGTCTGGAGTTCAGCGCAATGGGCCATTCCAGTGTCGTAATGATGCTTTCTGCGCGCAGTATTTCGGCCGGGGTTACGGTTATGGTCCCGAATTCGCTGGGGCCGGCAGAATTGTTACTGCATTACGGTACCGAGCAGCAGAAGGATTATTATCTTCCGCGACTTGCCGATGGACGCGAAATCCCATGTTTTGCGCTCACCGGTCCATCCGCTGGATCCGACGCTGGAGCGATACCCGATACAGGAGTGGTTTGCCGCGCTGAGTATCAGGGGAAGCAGGTTCTGGGTTTGCTGCTGAACTGGGAAAAGCGTTACATCACGCTCGGGCCTGTCGCAACCGTACTGGGCCTCGCATTCAAAGCCTACGATCCTGATGGATTACTCGGCGGTGAAAAAGAACTCGGTATTACCTGTGCGTTGATACCGGCTGATACAGCCGGCATTAGCATTGGCAGGCGACATTTCCCGTTGAATGCGGCGTTTCAAAACGGTCCTACCAACGGTATCGACGTTTTCATACCACTGGAATTTGTTATTGGAGGACAGGCGAATATCGGCAAGGGCTGGCGTATGCTGGTGGAGTCGTTGTCGGCCGGGCGCGGAATATCTTTGCCGGCGGTCGGAGTAGCAGCAGGAAAACTCAGCGCTCGAGCGACCGGTGCATATGCCCATATTCGCAAGCAATTTAATACATCGATCGGTAAATTTGAAGGCGTCGAAGAAGCGTTGGCGCGCATCGGCGGCCTGACATACATGATGGACGCAGGCCGATTGCTGACCTTGTCGGCACTCGACAGCGGCGAAAAACCTTCGGTGGTAACAGCAATTTTGAAATACCACAATACCGAGCAAATGCGCCAGGTGGTAAACGATGCGATGGATATCCACGGTGGTCGTGGTATCTGTATGGGGCCGTCCAATTATCTGGCCCGCTCCTTTCAGACGGTACCGGTTGGAATTACTGTCGAGGGAGCCAATATTCTTACCCGTACCATGATTATCTTCGGGCAGGGTGCCATTCGATGCCATCCCTATTTAATGCGTGAGATGGAGGCCGCGACAATGAAGGATAGCGCGACCGCCGAACGGGTTTTCGATCAGGCGATATGCGGTCATGCCGGGTTTGTCTTCACCAACTTTTGCCGCGCTTTTGTCTATGGACTCAGTGGAAGTCACCTGGCGCCTTCGCCCTGCGATGGCAGAATAGGGACTTATTACAAACGTCTGGGTCAGATGAGTGCCGCTTTTGCAGTTTGTGCCGACCTGGTGTTAATGATTCTGGGTGGTGCATTCAAGCGTAAGGAAAAACTTTCCGGCCGTTTTGCCGATGCCCTTAGCTACATGTTTTACGCCTCGGCCGTGCTGAAAAAATTTGAAACTGATGGGCAGCCAAGAAGTGACCTGCCACTGGTCGAATGGTCAGCCAAACACTGTCTTTATCAGATACAGATGGCGCTCGACGAGATTTTGAGAAATTTCCCGGTCAAATGGCTTGGGGTGTTTGTCCGACATACCATATTCCCGTTGGGTCTTACCTTAAGGCCACCGAATGATTTTCTTGGTCATCGAGTAGCGTCCTTGCTAATTCGGCCAGGAGAGGCACGTGATCGTTTGACAGATGGTATTTACATCAGTGATGATCCCGAGGATATCACTGGTTGCCTCGAAGACGCTCTGCAAAAGGTAATCAGGGCGGAGCCGATAGAGCGACGATTACGCCATCAGGATCTTGAGCCGCATGGGCTGGAAGATTACACACAATGGTTGCAGGCGCTGCGAAAAGCCAAACAGATAACGGCCGAGGAAATTGATATTTTGCAGGCTGCGCGTAGTGCCACGCGTAAAGTCGTGATGGTTGATGATTTTGCAGCCGATCAACTTTTAACCGGATCGGGAATTGACAAGTTACCGGCAGAGAGTGCGATCGTTCAGGGAAAGAAGGTATTGCCCAAAAAGGTAGCGCCAAAAAAGAAGGCGGCGCCAAAGAAAAAGGCGAGCAAAAGCGTTAACAAAACGCGGCCGAAAGCGTAACCATTGCTTTTCTGGCCGGTTCCGCGCCAAAATGAGGGATCTTAGAGCGCCTGATAACAACAGCCAGGAAAGGGGGAGAGCAAGTGGAGAAGGTCTGGTTAAAGAGTTACCCACCCGGGGTCCCGGAAGAAATCGACCTCGAGGCCTATAGCAGCGTCAACGACGTATTTGAAAAGGCGATTGCCAGGTTTGGCGACAACCCCTGTTTCAGTAATTTGGGGACTAGCCTCAGTTACGATGAGATGGATCGATACACCGATCAACTCGCCGGCTATCTACAAAACCTGGAGGGAATAAACAAGGGCGACCGCATCGCGGTAATGATGCCCAACGTATTACAGAATCCAATTTCGATATTCGCAATATTGCGAGCCGGATTTACGGTCGTCAATACCAATCCGCTTTACACTGCAAGAGAGCTCGAGCATCAGCTCAGCGATTCCGGTGCCAAGGCCATTATCGTCATGGAAAATTTCTGCGATACCTTAAGCGAAGTTATCTCCAGGACCTCGATACAGCACGTAATTACCACGCAGCTCGGTGACCAGTTGAAGTTCCCGAAATCGTTAATTGTCAATCTGGTAGTCAAGTATGTTAAGAAAATGGTGCCGCCGTTCGCTTTACCACAGGCGCTTAGTTTTAAGCAGGCACTAAAACAAGGCGCCACGCAGACGCGTGAAACGGTTGATTGTAACCACGACGATCTGGCGTTTTTGCAATACACCGGTGGTACGACTGGTGTCGCTAAAGGCGCCATGTTGACGCACGGAAATATGGTAGCCAACATGCAACAGGCCTCTTCGTGGATTGAATCTGCGGTGGAAGATGGCAAAGAGGTGATTATTACCGCATTGCCGCTGTATCACATCTTTTCACTCACCGCGAACTGCCTGACCTTCATGAAAGTGGGTGCGCTTAATTACCTCATTACCAATCCTCGCGATATGCCCGGGTTCGTCAAAGAATTACAAGGTCTGAAATTTACCGCAATGACGGGTGTCAACACCCTGTTCAATGGATTGATGAATACCCCAGGATTTGAGCAGATCGATTTTTCGTCACTGAAGCTGACGTTGGGTGGTGGCATGGCGGTGCAGAAACCCGTGGCAGAGCGCTGGAATAAACTCACCGGCGGGCCGATACTCGAAGCCTACGGGTTAACGGAAACCTCCCCCGCAGTCTGCATCAATCCGTTGACTCTGACTGAATATAATGGCTCGATAGGACTGCCGGTTCCTTCAACCGAAGTATCGGTTCAGGATGATCAGGGTAATTTGCTGCCGCAAGGTAAGTCTGGCGAGCTGTGTGTACGTGGTCCTCAGGTAATGAAGGGTTACTGGCACAGACCCGAGGAGACCGCCGAAGTAATCTCAGCGGATGGCTGGCTCAAGACCGGTGATGTGGCGGAGATGGATGAACTGGGCTTTTTCCGAATCGTTGACCGGCTTAAGGATATGATTCTGGTGTCCGGTTTCAACGTGTATCCGAATGAAATTGAAGCCGTGATTGCCGCTCACGAAGCTGTGCTTGAAGTTGGCGTCATTGGTGAACCCGACGACGACTGCGGAGAAGTGGTTAAGGCCGTTATCGTGAAAAAAGATCCTGCACTTGACGAAGCCGCGATAATCGAGCATTGCAGTGAATTTCTGACGGGTTACAAGGTGCCCAAAATTATTGAATTCAGGGATGAGCTACCGAAGACTAACGTTGGTAAAATTTTGCGCCGCGAACTGCGCTAACTCCGCGCAAATTTTCGAAATTTCCGGGCTAATTCCAACGCTATTTGTCAGACCGGTTAAAGCTGAGCTACGCTAACCGACAGACCACTAGCAGGCTGTTGAAAAAGTCTCATGCGGCCCATGGCAGCGTTAAAAATTGGCTCAAAATGCTCATTTACACCGTGTAAACTGCGCTT
>QIJI01000102.1 GCA_003231795.1 Gammaproteobacteria bacterium | reverse complement strand
TAGCAGTATCGACCTAATAATTTGAGTCGAGCAGACCGGACAGCTTTTCGGCGAGCGAATTCACCAGTTCGATTTCGCTTTGGCTGAAGGGTTTATCACGTTGCGCCATACTGCTGAAGTTGAGACTGCCCCAGGGTTTATTTTGGAGAAATACCGGTGCACCGATGTAACATTCAAGCGGCAGCGAACGATAAAGAGGATGGTTCAGGGCGGTGGATGAATTGACAATTTTGGTCGTCGCAATGGGTTTTTGTAGTTCAAACATCTCACGACAGTAGGAATTTCCGAGTTGATAGTTTTCACCGGGTACGTATGCGCCCGAATTCGATTGAACGGCAACCAGCTCGTAATTATCGTTTTTAATTCGGGCGAGAACACCAAGCGTCATGGATAATTCCTGATTGCCCATTGCCAGCGTTTCATCAACCAGTTTTTGAAGCATAAAACTACGCATTGAATGATCAAACTGATGAATTTGACGGCCTATGTTAGTAGCCGGAATTGTTATCTCTAATTGAAAATATCTATGGTGTTTAGTTTCTGATGCCAGCCGAACGTTGGCCGATAGCCCTTTGCTTCATCAACAGTATTGATAAAGCAAGCCTATTCCATAGATAAATGTTATCAAAGCGGCTCGATTCAGTAACCGCACAATGCGTTAAAAATCAGTTCCTGACCTGAATGGCACTTACATAAGCCCGAAAGCATGGATTTTCGCAACAAATCCAAAACAAACATCAAGATCGGATAATCGGTGAAAGTTTTTGCGAAGTAAACCGCAGGCGGCGTAGCCGTCGAGGCATTCGCGAAAACTTTCACCGATTATCCGATAATAGCTGGGATTTTATGACGACAGTTGCGAGCTTAAGTCAGTGCCATTGGTTCCTGACCTGGATTATGTAATTCGCCAGAGTGTTCATGGCGCTATTGATTCAAGTCCGAATTGCCGCGTAATCCAGTGACAGAACTCGGCCGTGGTTTCTTCCTTCAGGGCCGACTCGCGCCAGATCAGATAATATCCGTACTCGGTCGTCAAAGACCGCTCGACAGGTTTGACCAGGCGCCCGCTTTTGATCAAATCATCAACCAGGTAACGCCATCCCAGAGCAACTCCATGGCCATCACAGGCCGCTTCAATAACCAGTGGGTAGCTATTGATTTGCAGCATTCGATTACCCAGCGGCTCATCGATATTGTTGCCACCGAGCCACAGACGCCAATTCATCCAGTTCCAGTGACTATCCGCCAGGTCGATCAACTGCGCCTGTAGCAACCATTGTGTTTCGTCGACGGCAGCCATCTGATAGTCGAAATCCGGACTACAGACCGGGAACACTTCTTCTTCGAACAATGCAATCGAGCGGAATCCAGGCCAGTTTCCATCACCATGCAAGATTGACACTTGCACCTCGCTCGCCAGGCAGTCTGTATCGTCATCCGAGGAGATAATTCGTAGTGAAACCTCCGCTAACAGCATTCTCAACTCACGCAGACGAGGGCAGAGCCAGTGAGTGGCGAAGGATTGATCGCAAGCAATCACCAGTTGCTGGTTGACCTCGGTATTTTGAATATCCAGGGTGGCACCGGCCAGTTGCTTCAGGATCGAAGCCACGGTGTGCTGGAACTCGCGTCCTTCGTTGGTCAACTGAACCGCCCTGTGGGAACGGGTAAACAGTTGAACCTGCAGATTTTTTTCCAGGCTGCGAATTTGCTGGCTGATTGCCGCCTGGGTCAGATGAAGCTCTTCACCGGCGCGGGTGAAGCTCAGCAATCTTGCTGCCGCTTCAAAAGCGATCAACGGGTCGAGCGGTGGTAGTCGGGAATTCAGCATTAATGAATAAGAATTGCTTATGCATTTTAATAAAATATGACCATTTGTGCCATAGTTTTCATTAGTATAAATTATCTATCGATAAACCCTGCGTAGAGAAAACGATATGAATGCCGTGATTAACCCATCACCAGATGACCTCCCTTTAGATCGGGATCCGCAGCAATCTTATACCATCCCATCGCGTTACTATCTCGATGCTGCGATTCATGATCAGGAAAAAGAGGCTATTTTTTATCGCAACTGGTGGTATGCGGGACATCAAAGCCGGTTGCAGGAGCCTGGGTGTTATCTGACCGTCCAACTCTGTGAACAAAACATTATCGTGGTGCGGGATAAATCAGGCGAGCTCAAGGCTTATTACAATGTATGCCAGCACCGGGGCCACGAACTATTGTCGGGCAGCGGCAAAGTACGCACCATTACCTGTCCTTACCATGCCTGGTCGTATGGTTTTGATGGCGAGCTCAAGGCCGCCCGAAATACCGATGGACTGGTTAATTTTGACAAGTGTCAGTTCGCCTTGAAATCGGTTCAGGTCGAAGTATTCTGTGGATTGGTATTTGTAAATCTCGATCCTGATGTCGAATCACTTGCGCTCCAGGCAGCCGGTCTCGAAGCTGAAATTCGCCGCTATTGTCCACGCGTCGATGAAGTTAAATTTGCCCAGCGTGATGACTATGCAGTCGCCAGCAACTGGAAGGTGCTGGTCGATAATTTTCTCGAATGTTACCACTGTCATCCGGCGCACAAGGATTTCGTCAACCTGGTCGATATGAAAAGTTACTCGGTCAAGACGCATAAAATTTACTCGAGTCACATTTCAGACGCCGTCGCGACGACACAAAGCAGCGCATTCCAGTTTGAAAAGGGAGAGGTCGATTTCGGTTATGCCGCCTGGTTCCTGTGGCCCAATCTGACCATCTGGATATACCCCGGTGAGCCGAATATTTCTACCCTGCAAATTATTCCCGATGGCGCCGGGCGCAGCATTGAGTATCAGGACTGGTACCTGCCCAACCCGGAGCCAACCCGGCAACAAAAAGATGCGATGGATTATCAGCGAGAAGTGTTACAACCCGAAGATGTAGCGCTTTGCGAAAGTGTCATGCGCGGACTCAAGTCAAAAGGTTATAACCAGGGGCGCTTTGTGGTTGATAGCGATCGCAGCGAGTTATCTGAACACGGCGTACACCATTTTCAGCAATTGTATGTCAGGGCCTTGTTGGTCGAGATCTGATTGCCAGCCGCGTTATCGCGTCGCCGATGTTCCTGAAAGCTTCGCTGGCGCGCTGACTGATATGTCGCGCGCGTAGAAAATCGTGGGTCAGTCCCGGCTCATTTAGCCATTCGGCGCTTACCTGCGCCGCTTTTAAATTTTCGACATAAAGACCTGCATCATCGCGCAACGGATCAACATCTGCAGAAATTGCGATAGTGGGTGCAATACCGCTAAAAGATTTAGCCTGTAACGGGAAAAACTCAGGGTCCTGCAAGGGAACGACGCCATCTTTACAGCGCACGGTGCGGTAAAACGAAACATCGGCAGCAGTTAACAGCGGTGCATGCGCATTTTGTTGATAGGACTTCAAACCAAAGTCGTCACCCCCTAGCCCCGGGTATATCAGGACTTGCCCGGCTGCAGTTTTCGGGCCTGAGCGCAGGCGGTGGCATAAAGCGGCCGCCAACGTAGCTCCTGCGGAAACCCCGACCAGGATGATGTTACGGTGTGCGCAATCGATAAATGCGTCTTCGACATCATCCAGATGAACCGGGTGGTGGAACTCGGGTGAATGCCGGTAGTTAACCGAAATTAAATCGATACCAGTGTTAGCGCAAAGTTCGGCGCAAATATCATCGTGCGAATCGAGGCTGCCCAGAATAAACCCGCCACCGTGGAGAAATAGAAGTAAGGTATTGTCATTGCCATTTTGGTAGCGGTAGTGGCGTATCGGTATTGGGCCATGTCGCCCCTCGACACTTGAGTCGGAAGTGATAATCCCCGCTGGGTGAGGATAGCGGAAATGATTAATAATCTGTTGGTAGTCGAGGCGTTGTTGATTGATATCGACCGCGGTGGATAGCGCGCTAACTTTGAGGTAGCGCTCGATAAACCGACGATATTCGGGATCAAGATCAAATTGCATCATTGAACTATATTATCAATATAAGCAGCGAAAAGTAGATATCCCGGTGGTACGCAGTGTTGTGGTACGGGGATGTGCCGCTTTAAGTTTGAAATCATGCTGAAGCGGCGTACCATGTTAATCCTATGAAATGGCGGCAGTACATCCCTGACCACGCAATAACAACGGTTCCGATTCTGGCACTGATGATTGCGGCGCATTTTTATCTGCTGCGTGACGAGCCGAATGATGCCATTGAACCGGGTGCGTCAGAGATCGCTGCCTATGATCGTTCGTATGGTCCGGACGACGAAACCCGGTTGGATGTCGATCACGAATTAAACAAGTTAGCCCTTGAAGATGCGTCTCGCGACCAGCAAATTCGTTACTTGCTGGAGCAAAAGGATTACAAACGGGCACGGACCTTATTGCTCGAAGTCGCCGGTGATTCGGTTATGCAGGATGACCAGGCCCGATTATCGAATACCATGATGTTACTGGGAGAAATCGCGATAAATCAGCAGGAACTGGGTGCGGCTGAAGTTTACCTGCAGGAGGCGCTCTATCTGACCATGTCGAGTAATGATCTGGTCGGTACAGCAAGCAGTTACCAGTTACTCGGTCAATTGAACATTCGTGCACGCGAGCTGGCGCGACGTGCGTCAAATACCTACGATGATTTATGGCAGGCACGCAGTTTGACTTCGCGTGGGCTGTACCAGGGCGTCAGCGAAAGTCTTAACAGAGTAATTTCCGAAAACCTGGAAATTCGACGCTATGGTGCAGCGGCAGATGCCTGGGAGGCAATGGCTGCATTGCATGATCGCCAGTATGCTCCGTACCAGGCCCAGCAGGCAAGAATCGAAGCGGCACGATTATTTGCATCGACCGGCCAGATGACCCATGTGCGGCGCCTGTTGGGGAGCCTTGACCGAGAGTCGATCAGTGATACCGAGATGGCGGGTATCGAAGCCGAAGTCAGTCGCTTGTTTGAGTCGCATCAGCAGGATTTGATTCAAACTTCTCAGGCCCGTGATTACCAGATGCTCTATTTTAACTATCTGAGAAAAGGAGAAACGGAACGCGCCTGGGAGTTTCGAGTAAAGGCCAGCGAAACCCTGGCGGGCACCAGTGATCGTTCGATGTTTCAGCGTCAGGCCGACGTTATTGCGGTACTCTACAATTCGAATTTCGCGATGGATCGGGCGCGCCAGTTTCTTGACAAGGCGGGCACAATCTACAATGACAAAGGTGTTTTTGAAGGGCTTGAGCAAACTCAGAAAATGGAAGCGCTGATCTACTGATTGCTGATTGCTGATTTACAAATACAAATTGCTGATCTAAAAACCGGAACCCCACAGTATGACGAACAATCACGAAGCCGAATTCGATGCCCGCGATTTACGCCGCGCATTCGGTCACTTCGCCACCGGTGTAACCATAGTCACGACGCTAGATACCGCGGGTAATCCCTGCGGATTTACGGCGAACTCGTTTACCTCGGTTTCGATCGAACCTCCATTGTTATTAGTCAGCATTGCCAAATCGGCACATGGATGCGACGTATTTACCGGGTCGCTAGGATTTGCGGTCAATATTCTTTCCGCCAGCCAACGTGACCTGTCGAATCGTTTTGCGCGGGCCGGCGAGGATAAATTTTCGGACCTGGACTACCAGGCTACGAATACCAGATCTCCTGTAATCGATAATGTGGTTGCATGGTTTGATTGCAGAACTTACCAACAAGTGGATGCGGGTGACCATATTATTCTAATCGGCGAAGTGGTCGATTATCATTACAACACCTATTCGCCGCTCGGATTTTGCCGTGGTGTTTATGTCTCTTTTGGTTTGACCCCGCAAATGCTGCAATTGGTTTCATCGCCCGGTCGACTCAGTGTTGGTGCGATCATCGAGTCTAATGGCAGAATCCTGCTGGAGCGTAATCCAGAAAATGGTCAGCTAGTGCCACCAACTTCCAATTCAGTTGGTGATGCAGAAACCCCCGGTAGTTTACTCGGCAAACTGGCCTCAGCCGGAATTGAAGTCGATTTGCCTTTTATCTATGCGGCCTATTATGAGAATTCAGAGCGATCTATTTACTATCTGGGTGAATTGCTGTCGCTGCAAGATACCACCGAAACCTGGTTATTGCGCTTTTACGAATTCGATCATATTACCTGGGAAGAAATCGGGGACCCTGCGATAATCTCCATGCTGGAACGCTTTGTACACGAGAAAAAGCTGGGTTATTTCAAAGTTTACATCGGTGACCAGGATCACGGGGAAATCTATCCGACCTAATCGAGTGTTGTCGCGTTAAGGCAATCTGTAGTCGCTGCAAAGTCAGATATGGGGCCAGTTAAAATCTATCCTGCCTGTTCACGACTGCCATTTGAGGCGGTTGCCGATTGCCCGAGGGATTTTTTACATGACTGACCACGATGACGACTACGATGATGAAGATGATCTGGATCTACGGACCTTGCCAGATGACGAACTCGTCGAACAAATGCATGATGATTTGTACAACGGTCTCAAAGAAGAAGTCGCCGAAGGTACTGACATTCTGCTGGAACGCGATTGGAGTGCCAACAAAGTCCTGAATGAGGCACTGGTTGCCGGCATGACCATTGTCGGCATCGACTTCCGCGACGGAATTTTGTTTGTGCCCGAGGTGCTGATGTCTGCCAATGCAATGAAAGCGGGTATGGCCATTCTGAAACCGTTACTGGCTGAGTCGGATGAACCGGCAGCCGGTAAAATGGTAGTCGGCACGGTTAAAGGCGATATACACGATATCGGGAAAAATCTTGTTTGCATGATGATGGAAGGCGCAGGTTTCGAAGTGTTTGATCTGGGTATCAATACACCGGTTGAAGATTTTCTCGCTGCACTCGAAGAGCACAAGCCCGAAATCCTCGGTATGTCGGCGCTGCTGACCACGACAATGCCTTACATGAAAGTGGTAATCGATACGATGAAAGAACAGGGCATACGCGATGACTACATCATTCTGGTTGGTGGTGCGCCGCTGAACCAGGAATTCGGTGAAGCCATCGGTGCCGATGCCTATTGTCGCGATGCCGCCGTTGCCGCTGATACCGCGAAGCAACTGGTCGCTGAAATGCGGGCAGCCGGTTAGTCCTGGTCGGCTACTAGTGGTCGAACAACCAGGGTGATGTTGAAAAATGGGAAAAACAGCCCCTGTTCTGGTTATTACCTGTGCTGCCATTGCGCGTGAAGTCAATGAAATAAAAAAACTGGGTCAATGGACGCAGATGGACTTGCAGGCCATTACCGCTGATCTACACTCGCGCCCGGAAAAAATCCCAGCCGCGGTGGCCGAAAAAATCGACCAGGCGCGGGATCAATACGAGCATATATTTGTTGCCTATGGTGATTGCGGCACCAGCGGCGAACTCGACCGGGTTCTCGAAGACCGTGGTGTAAAACGCTTACCCGGTGCGCATTGTTATGATTTCCTGGCGGGCCGCGAAACTTATGAACAAATGCAGGAATCTGAGCCCGGGACATTTTATCTAACCGATTTCCTGGCGCAACATTTTCAACGCCTGGTGATTGAAATTCTCGGCATCGACCGCCATCCCGAGTTGCTGCAAATGTACTTCGGTAATTACACGCGTCTGGTATATCTCGCGCAAACCGATTCCGAAGAGCTTACAGCGCTGGCGCGTACTGCTGCCGAACAGCTTGGTCTGCGCTTTGAGCGGGTGTTTACCGGTATGGGTGAAATGGTGCCTGAGCTGGATGCGGCAATGCAGGCAGCGATATGGCGAAGCTGAAAATTGTCTACTGGCGCGATATTCCGGGGCAGGTAGTGATCCGCGAAGGTCGTCGTAGTACCCGGATACGTCTGCCAGCGCGATTCATGAGAGCCATCGAACGCGCTGGCTATCGTCTCAAGAAAAAGCAGCAGGATGCGTTGTTCGAGCCCTGGCATGATGTCGCACAACCCTTTGATGGCGACATCAAACAACAGGCGCGGCAACTGGTGGAACATCTGGAACAGACCTATACGGAAGAGGTTCTGGAAATTTTAATTCGGGCCAGCGGTATCGACGAAAACCGCAGCCTAGATGCCTGACAGAGGTTACTGTGTATAGAGTTCGTCAATGGTCGGTCAGTCGCTCGAGAATACTCGAAACCTTTTACCGGGTTTTCGAATCGACGCTGGTTAAATTACATCCTTTTTTTGATCGACTCGGATACGAGCGAATTGAGAAGCCGATGCGCGTGGTCGAAAAAGCAGTTAAAGGTCTGATGTTCGATTGTCAGATGTGTGGCAAGTGTGCCCTCAGCTCGACCGGCATGTCCTGTCCGATGAATTGCCCGAAATCGATTCGCAATGGTCCCTGCGGTGGCGTGCGGCTCGATGGTCATTGCGAAGTGAAACCTGAAATGCGGTGTGTCTGGGTCGAAGCCTGGCGTGGAAGTCAGCAGATGCGGAATTCGAATGCCATTCGTCAGGTGCAGCTACCGGTTAATCATTTGTACAAAGGCAGTTCGTCGTGGTTGCGGGTAGTGCGTGAAAAAGCAACCGCGGCGGGTGAGACAGTTCAATGATTGCACGCGCCGACAAAAATCCTGCAACATCGCGGCCACTCCCGCAAGGGCATGTCTCTACGGGTCGTTTTGAACGTATTCTGCGCTCGGGTAAATTTGCGGTTACCGCTGAGCTGGCACCGCCCGACTCGGCATTGGCCGATGATGTTTACGATCGGGCGCGTGTTTTCGATGGAGTTGTCGATGGTATGAATGCGACCGATGGTTCGGGTGCGCATTGCCATATGTCCAGTGTCGCGATGTGCGCTTTGCTAACCAGTG
>QIJI01000474.1 GCA_003231795.1 Gammaproteobacteria bacterium | reverse complement strand
TCGGATCCACTGATATGATAATTCAGGTTGTGGAATACTTCGGCAATTCCACTCATACCCGCGCCGCCGATACCGGTGAAATGGATATTGCGAACGCGACGCATGAAATGTTTCGGGCTTAGTGTCATACGCCTTCCTCGCCCAGCAAACCCTGCACCAGACGTTCGGCCGCGTCCGCGCGGTAGAGCGAGCGTGCCTGCTTTGCCATATCAATCAGCATCGTCCGATTTTGCTGGAAATATTGTAGTTTCAACGCCAGGCTTTCAGCGCTGAGATCAGATTCAATCAGAATCTGTGCCGCATTCTGCTGTTGCAGGTAACGTGCGTTGTAGTATTGGTGATTGTCTACCGCGAACGGAAACGGGATCAAAAGTGAAGCAAGTCCCGCAGCGGTCAGTTCCGAAACCGTGATCGCTCCGGCTCTGCAAACTACCAAATCCGCCCAGGCATATGCCGCTGACATGTCTTCGATAAAACTGACAATCTCCGCTTCGACACCGGCTGCATGATAATTCTGCTGGCAGGACTGCAAATGCTTTTCACCACATTGATGCCATACCCGTGGTCGCCGCTCGCGATCGAGGCAGGCGATTGCCTGCGGTAAAAAATGATTCAGCGCAGCCGCTCCGAGGCTTCCGCCGATTATCAATAGCTGCAGTGGTTGATCGATTCGAGGCAGCAGACGGTTATCCGGTTCCCCGATAGCGGCTATCTCGTCACGCACCGGGTTTCCAAGGTACTCACTGCGCGGAATTTTTACTGCTGCATCCGGAAATGCAAAATAACTGCGCGTGGCCAATCGACTCAAAATACGATTGGTCAGCCCGACAATTGAATTTTGCTCATGTAGATATAATGGGATATCCAGAAACCAGGCCATCAAGCCACCCGGTCCGGAAACGAACCCGCCCATTCCAAGAACAGCCTTGGGCTGAATCCGACGCAGTATTTGCAACGCCTGCCAACATGCTCGCATCAATCGAAACGGTGCGAGTAGCAAGGTTGCCATGCCTTTACCACGCAATCCCTGTACATTTAACCATTCGATTGCAATATCTGCAGCCGGGACCACACGCGCCTCGATGCCTGATCGTGTTCCAAACCAGACTACTGCTTCGCCGCGTTGACGTAACTTTTGCGCCACTACCAGGGCCGGAAAGACATGCCCTCCGGTGCCACCGGCCATAACCACTATGGGTTTTTGCATCACCGGGCTCATGCGCGTTTCACCGCCCGCCGATGTTTCACCGCAGCTTCGTCACCCAGTTGATACTCGTAATAAACGCGTAATACCAGGCCGACGGCAAACGACATACTGAGCAAGCTGTTACCACCGTAACTGATAAACGGTAATGTCAACCCTTTGGTCGGTAACGCGCCCATGTTGACGCCGATATTGATCACCGCCTGTATAGTGATCAACAAACCTACTCCGTAAGCCAGGTAGGCAGCAAATGCCTGTCCATTGCACAATGCCATTTTTGCGATTGAAAAACAGCGAAAAGCAAACAATGCAAACAGACCGATCAGAATAACCTGTCCGAAAAAGCCGAACTCTTCGGCGTAAATTGCGAACATGAAATCGGTATGCGCTTCCGGCAGGTAAAACAGTTTTTGAATACTGCCACCGAGGCCGGTACCGAACCAGCCACCACTGCCAATCGCAATCAGCGACTGGGTTAACTGGAAACCACTGTTAAACGGATCGGCCCAGGGATCGATAAATGACGTAATTCGTGCCAGTCGGTAGGGTGACGAAATCGCCAGCAGGCCCATGATACAAAAGGTTCCGACTACGAATATAATGAACTGTCCGAAGCGCACTCCGCCGAGAAAAATCAACCCCAGACCCGTCATCAACAATACCGCGGCAGCACCGAAATCGGGTTCAAGAATCAGCAAACCGCTGGCCACAGCGAGGATTAACATGGGTTTGATAAATCCCATGGTATTGGTCTGTACTTCTTCGCTGCGACGAATCAGATATCCACTCAGGTAAATGATCAGGAACAGTTTCGCAACTTCAGATACCTGGAAGGTAAATATGCCGAAATTCAACCACCGGGTACTGCCGTTGACGGTATAACCGACTCCCGGAATCAGTACAATGGCGAGCAATACCACCGAACCCAGCATCAAGGCCATACCATTGTTTTTCCAGAATTCGAGCGGTACTTTGCAGGCAAACCAAATCAACGCCAGACTGATCAAAATCCTCAGGAACTGGCGCTTGGCATAGTAGAATGGATCCTGGGTCAACTGGTCGGCAACGCTGATAGACGCCGACGCCACCATCACCAAACCGATCGCGACCAGCGATAAATAAAGCAGCAATATAAATCGATCATATTCAACTACCGCTACGGAAACCGGTTTTTCCAGTTGCTGATTCGTACGGATAGCCTGATTAGCCATCGACAAGCTCCCCAACCCGCAACATAAAGTCATCTCCACGGGCTTCGAATTTTTCGTACATATCGAAACTGGCACAGGCCGGAGCCAGAAGTACGCAATCTCCCGCGAGCGCCTCTTGCCGTGCGATCTTTACTGCCTGCCGCATGTTCTCAACCCGTTCAATCCGGGTCGCACCCTGCCATGCTTTGTGCATTAGATCGGCATCTTCGCCCATCAGCAAAACCATCTTTACCTTGTTCCTCAGCGTTTTGACTATCGGCACCCTTGGATTGCCCGCCGGCAATCAGGATAACCGGACGATCACGTCCTTCGATCGATGCAATCGCAGCCCCGACATTGGTTGCCTTGGAATCGTTTATCCATTCCACTATCTCGGCAACCCATTGACTACGATGAGCGATTCCACGGTATGATTTGAGCGCCTTGATGATCGCAACTTTGCCGATTCCAATGGCATCAGCAATCGTGGCGGCTGCCAGACAATTCGACCAGTTGTGACGACCGCTGATTCCAAGCTCATCCACTTTCACCCAGGGTTCATCGCCATGCGCCAGCCAGTCACCATTGTCTTGCTGCAACCTGAATTCAACGTCGGCATTGGCATCGAGACTGAAACGCAAATCGCGTTCGTCATGCTGTGTCAGGGGGTCATCGAAGTTACTGACACTTTGCAAGGCGTTGTTATAAACCCGAAACTTGGCATCGATATAAGCTTCATAGTCCGGATAACGATCGAGATGGTCTTCGCTGAGGTTGAGCAAGGCAGCGATCGCCGGACGCA
Organism: Gammaproteobacteria bacterium; assembly: GCA_003231795.1. GTDB lineage: Bacteria > Pseudomonadota > Gammaproteobacteria. Next base: position 8,397 of record QIJI01000474.1, on the reverse strand, counting down.
ACGAAAACGTGGTTTCCAGTTGATAGCTCGATAATTCAAGCACATAGTAGTCGGCATCGGATTCAAGCAGATCGAGCGCAGCGGTTCCGATGTTGCCACCGACTGCAACCGACCGCCTCGAAGCCGCAATCATTTCACCAACCAGTGTTGTGACGGTAGACTTGCCATTGGAACCGGTAATTGCAATCACCGGCTTTGTCACCAGTCTTGCAAACAACTCGATATCACCGATCACTTCCTTGCCCATCGTCAGCGCGCTTTCTATGCCGGGCTGGCGAATTGGCAGCCCGGGGCTGAGCACCAGCACATCGGCCCATTCGAGTAGTTCAGAGTCGAGCGCCCGGGCACGAAACTCGATCTTATACTGGCTTTTAAGCTGCTGCAGGAATGGCGGGATATCGCGCGTATCCTGAATTCGACATCGATAACCATGCGACAACAGATAACGGGCTACCGAATAGCCGGTCACGCCGAGGCCAACCACCAGGTAGTTGACGTCTTGCAATGCTGTTATCTGTTGACTCACGTTTTGCATCACCGAATCTTTAAACTGGCCAGTCCGATCAACACCAGCACCACCGTAATAATCCAGAAACGCACAATAATTCGCGGTTCCGGCCAACCCTTGAGTTCGAAGTGATGATGTAGTGGGGCCATCCGAAAGATTCGACGCCCGGTTAATTTGAACCAGGCGACCTGTAATATGACCGAAAGGGTTTCGACCACGAAAATGCCACCCATGATAAAAAGCACCAGCTCCTGGCGTACTATTACCGCAACCACACCCAGCGCAGCGCCCAGCGACAATGCACCGACGTCACCCATGAATACCTGGGCCGGATAAGTGTTAAACCACAGGAACCCGAGGCCCGCCCCGACCAGCGCGCCACAAAAGACCACCATCTCTCCAACGCCAGGGACATAGGGAATTCCGAGATAAGTGGAAAAATTAAAGTTACCGGTGAGGTAGGCAAACACGCCCAACGCCCCACCGACCAGTACCGTTGGCAAAATGGCAAGGCCATCGAGACCGTCGGTAAGATTGACCGCATTGCTACAGCCAACAATTACAAAATAGGCCAAAACGACATACATCCAGCCCAGATCAATGAGGATGTTTTTGATGAAGGGCACGACAAGCTGGGTTTCTATCGGGAACTGAGCGGTGTTGAAAAGCACCAGCGCGGCGCTCAATCCGATCACCGATTGCCAGAAATACTTGTACCTTGCGGGCAGGCCCCTGGAATTGCCGTAAACAACTTTTTTATAGTCGTCAACCCATCCGATTAGGCCGAAGCCGAGGGTTACAAACAAAACTATCCATACAAATCGTGACGATAGATCGCTCCATAACAAAGTGCTGGTAACAACGGCAACCAGTATCAATGCGCCGCCCATGGTCGGCGTCCCGGCTTTGGAATAATGACTTACAGGACCATCGTCACGGACATTCTGACTAATTTTGTAACTGCTCAAAAACCGGATCATCACCGGCCCGACGATCAACGAAATAGTCAAAGCCGTCAGCACTCCGAGAATGGTGCGCATGGTCAGATACTGAAATACATTAAAGCCACTGTAATACTGGGCCAGATATTCGGACAGGCTAAACAGCATTGGCATTGCCTCCGTTGATGGGCTGGGTTAAAAGTTCGACCAGCCGCTCCATTCGAGCTGCCCGTGATCCCTTGATTAAAAGATTCACCCCTTGATGAATTTGCGAACGAATGTGATCGGCCATGTCGTCGATAGCTTCAAAGCAGAATCCGGAATCACCGAATTCTTCGCTCGCCGCGCAGCTCATTTTTCCCAGACCGAACCATTTCTCGACGCCCTGATGCCGCGCCGACTGTGCCGCCTTACGATGCAATTCGAGCGCGTCGTCGCCGAGTTCACCCATGTCGCCGAGCGCCAGCCAGGCTGTGCCCTTGAGCGAGCACAAAACCTTGATACCCGCATCGAGTGAATCCGGGTTAGCATTGTAGCTATCGTTAATCAGGCGACTCTGGTCCGGCCCCTGCATCAATTGCAGGCGCCCGTTAATACCGGTAAAGCCATTCAGGCTGGCAACCGCCTGGGATAGTTCAATCCCGGCCAGGCAAGCCATGGATACAGCCGCAAGCGCGTTTCTTACATTATGTTCGCCTAAAACATTGATATCGCAGCCTGTTTCTTCGCCCTGAAAACTAAAAATCACATGCAACCCGCCGTCGATGGGCTGCCAGCTTGCTTTCACATCGGCTTCATCATTGAGGGCGCAGCTGATCCGGGTATCTGCAGCACAAACCCCGCGCCAGTACTGGCTCGCAACTTCGTCGTTATTAAACAGCGCTTTATGTTCCGGTCTGCAGTAGGCATAGAGTTCGCCCTTCGCTTCGATTACGCCCTGAACGTTTCCAAATCCGGCAAGGTGCGCGGCGGCTACGTTATTCACATAAACAATATCCGGCTCAGCGATATCAGCCAGCCGCGCTATTTCTCCGCGATGGTTGGCGCCCATTTCGACTATTGCGTAATCGTGTTGCTGATCGAGTTCAAACAGCGTTAACGGAACCCCGATGTCATTGTTAAAGTTGCCCTGGGTAGCATGGGTCGAAGCCTGCTTTACCAGGATCTGGTAGAGCATTTCTTTGACCGTGGTTTTGCCGTTACTGCCAGTCAGGGAAAGCACGCAGGGGGCGCAAACATGTCGCCAGTAATTTGCCAGCAGGCCCATTGCAGCACGACAGTCAGGCACCAGAATTTGCGGGATATCACATTCCAGTTGTGTTTCGACCAGTGCGGCTACCGCTCCATTTTTATACGCGGCTTCGACAAAGCGGTGCCCGTCAAAGTTATCGCCTTTGAGTGCAACAAATAATTGCCCGCTACAGGATTTTCGGCTGTCGATAGTAACTTGGGTAAAACGGCTTTGGTTTAACTCCTGGCTGGTCGAACCCAGAATTTCAGCAACCGACTTGATCGACAGATTAATCATGACTCACCTGCAAAATTTGACTAATCACATGCCGATCGCTAAAGGGGCGTCGTTCATTGCCAACAATTTGTTCCAGCTCGTGGCCTTTGCCGGTCACCACCACCAGATCCTGCGGTTCGGCCCGTGACAGCGCGTACTCAATCGCAGCCTGACGATTATGAACCACACAGGCGGCATCGGGCTGATTCATACCCGCGAGAATGTCGGCAACAATTTTTTGTGGCGCTTCGGTACGAGGATTGTCGTCGGTGACAACGGCGTGATCGGCCAGTTCCTCGACCGCTTTACCCATGCCGGCACGTTTGCCGGAATCGCGATCCCCACCGCAACCAAATACACACCAGATTTGTCCAGGAGTATGCGCTCGACAGGCCCTGAGACAGGCCCGCAAAGCTTGCTCGGTATGGGCGAAATCGACTACCGCTGGTGCCATCGATTGCCGGCCGCTGAATTTCTCCATACGCCCGGGGATCGGCTTCAGGTCTTTCAACGCGAGTTCGAGGCTGGCATGGTCGAATCCAAGCGCAACCAGTGTCGCGATACAGGCGAGTGTATTTTCGATATTGAAATCACCGATCAGAGCGGTCACGGCTGTGACTTCTCCAAGCGGCGTCGATGCATGGACGTTCTGCCCCTGCGCGGTCACGTCACATCTGAGTAACTGAATTTCCGCAGCCGCGTCATTTTTGCTGTCAATCGAGTAGCGAATCAGTGGTGCTGAATTTTGCGCCTGGCTCAACTGACGCCCGAGATCGTCATCAAGATTTACCACGCGCCCCGTCAAATCGAAATCTTCAAACAGACGGGACTTGGCGGCGGCATAGTGTTCAAGATCATCGTGATAGTCGAGATGATCGCGTCCCAGGTTGGTCAAAACCGCGATATCAAAGTCACAACCATTGACGCGATACTGCTGCAAGGCATGCGAAGACACTTCCATAACCACGTATTCGCAACCTTGTTGAAGAAAATGATGTAAATGCGACTGCAGACTGACCACATCTGGCGTGGTCAATTGGTACGGGATCAGCTGATTTCCAATGCCGTAACCGAGGGTGCCAATGCTAGCGCAGGATTTGCCGATTCGACTGAGCGCCTGAGTCAACAAATGCGTTACGCTTGATTTTCCGTCGGTGCCGGTGATCCCGACTATGGTCATCGCCTGCCCCGGGTTGCCAAAAAAACGACTGACAATATGGCCGTTGGCCCGGTCCAGTTGATCGATCGCAATCCAGTAACTGTCACCCTGCTTTTGCAGCAAAGGCAGTCGTTGTTGGCAGTATTCATCGGCTGCGTCGTAAATAATAGCAATGGCTCCGGCCTTGACCGCGTCAATAGCAAAGTCAATACCGTGGTTATTGAGACCTGCCATTGCGATAAACAAGCTACCGGCTTCAACATCAGCACTGTTACTGGTCACCGAATTAATTTCAATCGGCTGGACGGGTAGCTGATTGCTGAAGCCGGATAACAGGTCGGCCAGCAATATTCCACGACTGACGTTGCTCGGCATCATGCCCCCTGACCTGTTTTTGGTTTCAGTCCGGGCAGATCATCCGGTGGGATATCGAGGATTCGCAACGCATTTGAGATAACTTCCTGAAAAATCGGCGCCGCCACCAACCCGCCGTAATAACCGTTCTGGGTGGGCTCGTCGATCATCACAGCCATTACCAGTCGCGGGTTGCTCACCGGTGCGATTCCAGCAAACACGGCGACATAATCATCTTTCTGGTATCCACCGGCGACGCTCTTCTTGGCGGTTCCGGTTTTGCCGGCAATCCGATAGCCGTCGATCGCAGCCCGCTGTGCAGTCCCTGTGGGGCCAACCACTTGCTCCATCATTTGAAGAATTTGCAGCGCGGTCGAAGCTTTCATGACATGGCGTGCAATCTCGTTACCGCTTTCGACTTCGGCTTCCTTGCGAATCAGGCTGAGTTCTAGCTGACGCCCCTGATTGGCAATGACCGCATAAGCCCGGGCCAGTTGGGTAATCGACGCCGATAGGCCATAGCCAAATCCCATGGTGGCCTGATCCAGAGGCTGCCATTGGCTGAAATGACGAAGGTACCCGGAAGACTCGGCGGGAAATGAGACGCCCGGGGGCTCACCAAAGCCATAATCGCGAAAACTTTCCCACAGTTCGCTCCCTTCCATCGACAACGCAATACGTGAGGCACCGACATTACTCGACTTACGCAAGACGCTGGCAAGATCAAGCTTGCCGAAATTACGGACATCTTTGATCGGATATCCGCTAACCATCACGTATCCCGGTGAGGTATCGATGAGGCTGCTAAGGTCGTAGCGACCGCGATCGATAGCCGCCGCCAGAGTAAAAGGTTTAATCGCCGAGCCAGGTTCGAAAACATCGGTCAGCGCGCGATTACGGAGCTGCCCTGCGGCCATCGAAGTGCGTCGATTAGGGTTATAGGAGGGCTGATTAACAATAGCCAGCACCTCACCGGTTTGTGCGTCAAGCAATACGGCCGAACCCGCCTTGGCTGCATAATATTTAATCGCACGGGCGAGGCTTCGATAGGCAATATATTGCAGCCGCATATCAATGCTGGTGTAAATGTCTTTACCCGATTTCGCGGGTTTAAGCTGTGCCAGTTCTTCAACAACTTCACCGTGTCGATTGCGAATGACCTGCCTTTTACCCGGCTGGGCACGTAACCAGTCCTGGTAAACCAGCTCCAGACCTTCCTGCCCGATATCATCGATATTGGTAAATCCAACCAGATGGGATACCACTTCCCCTGCTGGATAATATCGATTGTATTCCCGCTGCAGGTAAACCCCTGCCACTCCGGCTGCTACCGACTTTGCAAATTCCGGTTCAAGCTGTCGTTTGAGATAAACGAATTCGCGATCGGCACGTTGTTTCAGCAAGGTGACGGTGGCGCGATAATCGAGATCCAGCTTTTGCGTTACCTGTTTTAACGCCTCCAGATTTTCCAGTATTTCCGCCGGATTAACCCAGACCGAATCTACCGGGGTGCTGATCGCAAGTGGTGTGCCGAAGCGATCGAGAATGGCACCGCGATAAGCCGGGGTTTCAATAATACGGATCTGTCGCTGTCCACCCTCACTGGTAAGAAAGTCCTGTTCATAAATTTGTAGGTAAAGACCCCGCCCAATCAGCCCGCCGAGCAAAGATAAAAGTACCAGCAGCACGAAATAATGCCTCGACCCAAGAAACAGAGTTTCATCCTCTTGTGCATGCAATTGATGCCTGGTCTTCATTTTAGTCGCACTAACTGAACATCTTCGGGCAGTCGCATATTCAGATCTTTGCGGGCTCGGGATTCAACATTGCTATGGGTCGCCAGTGTTGTGTTCTGTAGCTGTAAACGACCCCAATGGATTACTTGCTGATCCTGTAACTTCTGAATCTCGCGCAGATCTGAGAACAAAACGCGGCTTTGGTGTTTCACGTAAACCACGGTCAGTGCACTGCCGAGAACCAGGGTTAACAGCAGCGCAAACCAGACTTTGCCGTTCATCAGGCCGCTCGCTCAGCAATTCTTAACACCGCACTACGGGCGCGCGGATTTTGTTTCAGTTCATCTGTGCCCGCACGAATAGCCTTGCCGACAAGTTTCATCGGAATGACAGCGTTAATTTCGCTCTCACGCAGCGGAAGACCACGCGGCAACCGGGGCCGCGAACTCTGTAACTTGAAAAAACGTTTTACCAGACGATCTTCGAGCGAATGGAAACTGATAACCAGCAAACGCCCGGCCATCTTCAAAACCTCCAGTATCGAATCGAGCAGCTTTTCGATCTGAAGCAGTTCCTGATTTATATGAATGCGGATCGCCTGAAAACTACGCGTTGCAGGATGGCGATTATTTTTGGGCCGCGGTACCGAGTCACCGATTAGTTTGGCGAGGCTGGCGGTATCCTTGATTTCACCGCTCTTGCCCTGTTCGACTATGCGCCTGGCAATTCTGCGCGAAAACCGTTCTTCACCGTATTCCCACAATACGCGCGCGATCTCGGATTCATCTGCCTGGGCTAACCACTCGGCAGCGGTTAACCCCTGTTCGGGGTTCATGCGCATATCCAGCGGTCCATTATGCTGAAAACTGAAACCGCGGCTGGCGTCGTCCAGTTGTGGTGACGAGACTCCGAGATCCAGCAACACACCATCGATCTGCTCAAGCAGATCGAGACTCTCGATTCGCGAATGCAAATTGGCGTAATCATCATGAATAATCGTGACCCGGCTATCGTCACCGATGGAGCGATGTGCATCGGCAATTGCCTGCGGATCCCTATCCATTACAATTAACTGGCCGCCACTACCGAGTGCAGCCAGAATCGAACGCGCGTGCCCACCACGACCGTAAGTACCATCTACATAACGCCCATCGGGTTTGATCTGCAAACCATCGATCGCTTCATCGTGCAGTACGGGTGTATGCAAGCTCACAGGGTTAACTCCGATAACGCGGCTGGCATTTCTTCGCTACCCGCTTCAGCTAACCAGTCTTGCATGCGCTCGCCCCACAACTGCTCATCCCAGAGCTCAAACTTTTTACCTTGCCCGATCAGTACAACCTTCTTCCCGAGTCTGGCGTATTCACGTAGTGGATTGGATAACAGCATGCGCCCGGCGCCATCGACTTCAACTTCGGTGGCGTGACCGATTAATAACCGCTGAATACGACGCGTGGTAGGATTAAAACTGGGTAGAGCCTCGATTTTTTCTTCGATCAATTCCCATGCGGGTAACGGGTAGATCAGCAGGCAAGGTTGGTCGGTATCAATCGTGATAACTAACTGGTTTTGGCAGATTTCAGGCAGACCTTCGCGATATCGCGCGGGTAGAACAATTCTACCCTTCGCGTCCAAAGACAGATTGGAAACTCCTCGAAATTTAACCACGCTTTACCCGTTATGTGACACTTTGTGACACTTTTACCCACCAAGCGACACAATATGGTTAAATATTGTGACAAGTCAAGTAAAAAACGGGTAGCTAATAAAGGTTTTTCCCAATAACGTCAATAACTTAGCTTATTTTCCCTATTATTTAAGTGGATTATGGCAGGCAAATCGGATACTTAGCCTAAACACTTAATGTTTTACATTAAGTACTGTGTGAATTTACCACTTTTTTAACGAGTTTTTGGCAATTTTGCGAGATTCGTAAACTTGCTTCGATCCCGACCACCTGATTATCTTTGAACAATTGGCGGATAACAAATACCTGAGGCGGTTTTAAACACAGTTATCAGCAGCATGGCGATCATAGGTTTAGAGTGATGCCAGCCTCTGCAAAAAATCAGGGGCGCAAAATAGCGCCCCTGATTTTGATAGGTAAGTCAGCCTGTAAGCCGGGTTCTGTCGTGGATAATCATTCATCTGGACTGAAAGTCACCTTTCAGTCTCAAGCAACCAACCCGAAA
>QIJI01000138.1 GCA_003231795.1 Gammaproteobacteria bacterium | reverse complement strand
AAATTCTTCTACGGTAATATTTCTTAGTCCTGACTTCTGCAATAACGTTCAACAAACCGTTTCAGTATCTGGCGAGCATAAGGGGTGTCTTCACGCGTCAGTGTGGCAATCAAATTGTCGACCTCCTCGGGCGCGAAGTAGCCATGATTTTTGTAGGCATGTACCCGAAGGGAAAATCCTTCGGCGTCGCCTTCGGGATGAAACTGTGTGGCATAAACGTTTTCGCCGACGCGAAACATCTGTACCGGGCAGGCTTCGCCCGTTAGCAACAGCGTTGCATTGTCGGGTGTCACATCGCAGGCTTCCTTATGGCCGAGTAATACGTCGATCTGATCCGGGAAATCGTGCAGCAGCGGATCCTTTCGCGCGGCTTCGGTCAACGCCACCACAGCGCCACCGACCGGTTCCGAGTATCGGGTCGATATCGACGTTTCGAGGTAGGAGCCGAGCAACCCGCAACCTGAACAGGCACCGAGAAACGGGATATCCCGGGGTACGATTTGATCAAACAAGCGCACGAAATCGCTTTCAATTTTGATCTGAATCGCGGATTTTTTGTCTTGTGGTGTGCTGATATCGAACGGGCTGCCTCCTACGATTACCGCGCAATAGTCATCCAGCGAAATCTCCGGGATACCGGTTTTTTCAATTCGGATGCGACGCGTGCTCGATGCGTCCAGCCCTCCATATTTTAATATCGCCTGGTACTCACTATCTGAAGTATCGTCTTCGGGGCGAAGCTGTAGAATCAGAAAAGGTTTTGACTCATCCATTAAATTTTATTGTCACCCGCTTGCAAAGTCCGCTAGTTTAAATCAGATTTGTCCCGCCGGTGGAGGCTTTATCTACTTTGAAGAAAAGGACGCCATCGACTGGCTCCCTGGTTACATTTCCCGGCGTTAACCGGTTCGGGCAGTCTGGGTCACGCTACTTGATATACTCATCAGATATGGTTCTTCGCTTAACCAGCGGTCCAGCAGGTCAACCAGTTCCTGTTTTCGATAAGGTTTGGTGATGACCTCGTCCATACCGCAATCACGACATTTTTTACGATCGGTTTCGGACGCATTGGCGGTCAAAGCAATAATCGGGACGTGATTGGCCGTTTTCTCTTCACGCCGGATATTAAACGTGGCCTCGTATCCATCCATGTTCGGCATCTGGCAATCCATCAATATCAGATCGTAATCGTTCTTGCGCCAGAGTTGTATCGCTTCAATGCCATCTTCGGCAATGTCCGCGCTATACCCCATTTTTCCTAGCAGCAGGCTGGCAAATTTTTGATTTGCATGATTGTCTTCGACCAACAGAATATCGCCTTTAATCACTTTTGACAGCGTAAAGTCAGTCGTATCGTCAACGCGACCGGGCAGTGTCAGGTTGGTACGCTCGGCATTTGGTTGCATCAGAGCACTACTGAGTGCGTAGTAGAGTTGATGATTGGTGAACGGCTTTTGCATAACGATGGTATAGGCGCGCGCTGATTCAGTGTGTCGGTGAAATTCATCACTGTCATCCAGTTCGCTTCCTAATATGACCCAGGCGATCGGATTAACCGACCTGCCTTCGCTGAAGCAGGCCCAGTTGTTTGCAGGGTCGCTGATCGTATCCTGGTCGATCATTGCCACTTGCATTGCACCGCCATGTTCCTGGCATAACAACAAACGTGATTTCATATCCTCGGCGTCCCCGACGGCGGATGCCTCGACCTCGATGCGCGCCAACCGATCGACAATCAGGTCACGGTAGATCTGGTTGGGTTCAAGCAACATGACATTATGGACACAGACTTCGGGAACTCGTAGCATCTCTATCGGATCGGTGATTTTCAATGAAATTTCGACGCTGAAGACCGAGCCTTTGCCGGGTGAGGAGTTAATCGAGATCTGACCGCCCATCAAATTCACCAGCTCACGGGTAATGCTCAAGCCCAGTCCGGTGCCGCCATACTTACGCGTGGTAGAATTGTCGGCCTGGTTAAAGGAACGGAACAGGCCGTTGATTTTGTCCGGTGCAATACCAATACCGGTATCTTCTATGTGAATCGATATATCGGCCTGTTCATCCTGGCCGATGTTGATCGCGACCGATACCTGGATATAACCCTGATCGGTAAATTTGCCAGCATTGCCGATCAGGTTAAACAGAATCTGACGAATGCGTGCCGAATCGCCAATGAAGTCACGCGGCAGGTCCGGGGGATAGTCCAGAATTAACTCAATGCCTTTGTTGTGGCAGCGTGGCGCCAGCAGAGCCATCACGTCATAGGTTGCCTGTTCCAGGTTGAATGGAACCTGCTCAAGTCCGACCTTACCGGCCTCTAGCCGGGAAAAATCGAGGATATCGTTGATGATAGTCAGCAGTGATTCACTCGAATCGACAATGATCTGCACATATTCCAGTTGTTTTTTATCGAGACGGGTTGAGGATAACAATTCACTCATTCCGAGTACGCCGTTCATCGGTGTGCGCAACTCGTGACTCATGGTTGCGAGGAACTGGCTTTTCGCGTAACTGGAAGACTCTGCTTTCTGGCGCGCCGAGATGGATTGTTCACGCGTCGATTCGAGCTCGGCAATTGTTTCGCGTAAATCGATAATCGAGCGACGTACAGTGTGTTCAAACGGTTTGAATATAAATACCCCGATCAGTGGCAGTACCAATAAGGTTGCAATCCAGAATAGCTGACTCGTATTCTGTAATTTCTCTAGTGATTCCCGGGTAGTTTTTTGCTGCTTTTCGATTATCGCGGCGATCTGATCGGTAGAGCGAATTTGATTGGCACTAAAATCAATACCAGCACCCCTTTCTATTTGCTCGGCGATGACCCACTGCATCGCCAGAAAAAGTGCGCTAATCACCAGCGCAATCAGCCCGAGGCCGAGCATATACCGGATGCGTAACAGCTTTACCGCGCTTACATTATTCATAACACGCCAATTGATGAGCGAAACAAGGTGGTCGGGAACTCCCCGTTGTATGATTGTTATCGGCTGACAACACTAAATGTTAACCTTGGGTTTTCAGGTTTAGGGCCTGATGTGTTTGCTTGAAACGACCTCGTTCAGGCATTATCTACTGTGATTCCCGCCAATTAACCAGCAAGAGTTCCGATATCGCCACTTCTCCAGCTTACGGACGCACTGAAAGAGAGCACAGTAATCGTAAGGATTGGCAGAATCTGCGTGAAATGACGCCGTATATCTGGGAATATCGGGATCGGGTTTTGCTGGCACTTGCCTGTCTGGTGGTGTCAAAAATGGCCATGGTCGGGATCCCGGTTGTGCTCAAATATATCGTCGATACGCTGGATGCCGACCCGGGCGACATCATAGTGCTACCGCTAGCGTTTCTGCTCGGGTACGGCGTGTTGCGATTTATCAACTCCGGATTTAACGAATTGCGCGATGCGGTTTTTGCGCGGGTTCGTTTTCATGCGATGAACCGGTTATCGGTATCGGTGTTGACTCATTTGCATCGGCTTTCGTTGCGTTATCACCTGGAGCGTAATACCGGGGCAATTTCACGCGACATGGAGCGCGGTACTCGCAGTATCAGCTCGATCATGAACTACCTGGTGTTCAATATCGTACCCACCGCCGCAGAGTTTGTTCTGGTAGCTTTAATATTGTTCAGTCAATACGACAGTCTGTTTGCCGGCATTATATTTTTTACCGTGATGCTCTACATTGGCTATACCTTCATGGTTACCGAATGGCGCATGCATTTTCGTCATCAGATGAACGCACTCGATTCGAGCGCCAATGGCCGCGCGATGGATAGCCTGATGAACTACGAAACGGTTAAGTATTTTAATAATGATGTGCATGAAATTGAGCGCTACCGCAATACCATGGGGGAATGGGAGGAGGCCGCGGTAAAAAGTCAGACCACGATGTCGATATTGAATTTCGGGCAGGCCGCAATTATTGCGATTGGCGTCACCGGAATAATGGTCCTCGCAGCACAGGGCGTTGCTGATGGGCAATTAACACTGGGTGACCTGGTGCTGATCAATACCATGATGCTACAGTTGTTTCTGCCGCTGAGTTTTCTCGGCATTATTTATCGCTCCTTGAAATATGCACTCGCCGATATGGACATGGTGATCAAGCTACTACAGCGACCGCTCGAAATTACGGATAGCTCCGATGCCGTTGCGCTCGAAATCAAACAGGCCAGCATCGAGTTTCGCGAAGTAAAGTTTCATTACAATTCCGATCGACAGATACTTGGTGGCATTAACTTCAAACTCGAAGACGGTGAAAAACTGGCCATCGTCGGACCCTCCGGTGCTGGTAAATCAACCATTGCACGCTTGCTGTTTCGTTTTTATGACATCAGCCACGGGAAAATTCTGATTAGCGGCCAGAATATATCCACGGTCACTCAGCAAAGCCTGCGTGAGGCAATCGGGATAGTGCCGCAAGATACCGTGCTGTTTAACGATTCGATTCTGTACAACATTCGCTATGCGAAACCCGATGCCAGCGTCGATGAAGTCAAAGCGGTTGCGCAGCTTGCCGATATCGACAGCTTTATCGAAGCCTTGCCGCAGGGTTATGACACGGTTGTTGGTGAACGGGGTTTGAAGTTGTCGGGTGGAGAGAAACAACGGGTTGCGATCGCGCGGGTACTCCTCAAAGATCCGTCAATTCTGGTTTTTGACGAAGCGACTTCGAGTCTCGACAGTCAATCGGAAAAAAATATTCTTGGTGCGCTGACCCGTATTTCGCGCAACAAGACCACCCTGGTGATCGCGCATAGACTGTCGACGGTGATTGATGCAGATCGCATTATTGTTCTTGAGCAGGGACAGATAAAAGAGCAGGGTAATCATGAATCTCTGATCGAGGCCGATGGTCTTTATGCCCATTTGTGGCGCATGCAGCAAAAGAAAGTCGAGGTGTAAATTTCCAATGGTCCGATTGGCTGGACCATCACTCTGGCTATTGCGTTGCTAAACGCAGCCGGTGGGCCTGGGTAATCCGGCATATCGGCAAGCCTGTTTGGCCGGGCCGAATGGAAACAACTGATTCAGATATCGTTGATTGCCCTTATCGGGGCCCAGGCGCTTGCCAAGCGCGCGCGTTAAAATCCGAATCGCAGGTGCGATCTGGTATTCAAGATAATAGTCGCGTAAGAAATTGATGACTTCCCAGTGCGCCGCTTCCAGTTCTACCCCGTCGTGTGCCGCCATGCCTTCTGCCACCGCACTCGACCAGTCGCTCATGTGCTGCAGGAATCCCTCTTCATCGACCTCGTATTCGATGTTGTCTATTTCGAGCGTTAATCGGGCTGATAAGGAGATGGGCATGGGCGGCTATTAATATTCGGGGAAGCATGATAACCAATAATTAATAATCCTAAAACGGGGATTAAACCAAACTGTGAACTCGATACGTCTTATACTGTCGGGATCATCCCGCAGGACAGTTTAATGGTAGAAGATTACCGCGAAAAAGCGCTCAGTTACCACCGCAATCCCAGTCCGGGAAAGCTGCGGGTCGAGGCCACTACACCACTGACTTCGCAACGCGATCTGGCGCTGGCTTATTCTCCGGGCGTGGCCTATCCCTGTGAAGAAATAGAGAAAGACCCGCTCATGGCCCGCGAATTCACTGCACGGGCCAATTTAATCGGTGTTGTTACCAACGGAACAGCGGTACTCGGCCTCGGGAATATAGGGGCACTCGCGTCAAAGCCGGTTATGGAAGGGAAGGCGGTGCTGTTCAAACGTTTCGCCGGAATCGACGTATTTGATATTGAATTAAACGAGTCGGATCCGCATAAGCTGGCCGAAACCATCGAACGGCTGGAGCCCACTTTTGGTGGCATCAACCTTGAAGATATCAAGGCACCCGACTGTTTCTATGTCGAAAAATACCTGCACCAACGTTGCAAAATACCGGTGTTTCATGATGATCAGCATGGCACTGCAATTGTGGTAGCGGCCGCGATGCGCTCAGCGCTCGAAGTGGTCGGTAAAGATATCGCGAAAGTTCGGCTGGTGGCCTCGGGTGCAGGTGCTGCGGCTCTTTCCTGTCTTAATCTGTTGGTGACGATGGGACTCGACAAAAAGAATGTACTGGTTTGCGATTCGGGTGGCGTAATTTACGCGGGTCGTAGTGAAAAAATGGACGAGTACAAAGCCGAATTTGCGGTTGATACTCCATTGCGAAACCTGGGTGAAGCGATAGACGGTGCAGATGTATTTCTGGGCCTGTCGGCTGGCAACCTGTTAAAGCCTGAAATGGTTAAGTCAATGGCGGATAAACCCATTGTTTTCGCACTCGCAAATCCGACGCCTGAAATCGATCCCGACGAAGCCAAACGGGTGCGCCCCGATGTGATCGTGGCTACCGGTCGCTCTGACTTCCCCAACCAGGTTAACAATGTGCTGTGTTTTCCTTTTTTGTTTCGCGGCGCACTCGATGTAGGCGCAACCAAGATAAACCACGAAATGAAACTTGCCTGTGTCGAAGCCTTGTCAAATCTTGCGCGCGCGGGAACCAGCGATGTTGTAGCGAATGCCTACCACGGTGAATCGCTTATCTTCGGACCTGAATACCTGATTCCGAAACCATTCGATCAACGCCTAATACTCGAAATCGCCCCAGCGGTGGCAAAGGCGGCGATGGAATCCGGAGTGGCGCAGCAACCGATTGAAGATTTGAAAGCCTATCGGCAGAAACTGACCGCGTTTGTGTACCGTTCAGGCCTGTTCATGAAGCCGGTATTCGACATGGCGCGCGAAACCCGTCGCCGAGTCGTATTCGCCGAGGGTGAAAATCCAAAGGTTATTCAGGCGATCGACAGTATTTTGCAGGACAAACTCTGTTATCCCGTGGTGCTCGGACGCAGCGAGGTAATCAAGCAGATGATTGAAGACTATGCCATCAGTGCGCGACCGGGTGTTGACTTTGACATTGTTGACTACGAGGACAATGAACAGTGGTGGCAGACCTACCATGATCTTACCGAACGTCGCGGTACGACGCTGTCGGAGGCAAAACAGTTAATGCTTTCCAGTACCACCATACAGGCGGCGATGATGGTGAAGCTGGGACTTGCGGATACGATGATCTGCGGCACTATCGGTCGTTTCCAGCGTCACCTTGAGCGCATATTGAATGTAACTCAGCAGGAAGATGGCCTTGAAAATGTATCGGCACTGAGCATCATCATTACCAGCAAGTACACGTTGTTTATCTGCGACACACATGTCATCCCGGATCCGTCGGCTGAGGCCCTTGCGCATATGACCATCATGGCTGCGCAAGAGGTAGCGCGATTCGGGCTCAAACCCCGTGCCGCACTTTTGTCGCATTCCAGTTTCGGTAGTCGTAACTCGAAGTCATCTAAAAAGATGCGCCAGGCGCTCGCGTTAATCAAAAATCTGAAACCTGATCTGATGGTTGAAGGCGAAATGCAGGCCAACCTGGCATTATCACCATCGGCAATGGCAGAGCAGTTTCCAAACTCGAATTTGAATGGCGTCGCCAATTTACTGGTTATGCCTAATATCGATGCAGCTCATATCGCGATGAATCTGGTCAAAATGGGCACCGATGGCATACCGATCGGGCCAATTCTGCTTGGCTGCGATATTCCTGCCCATATAGTTACTCCCGGCACAACAGTACGTGGCCTGGTCAATATGACCGCAATTGCCACTGCAAAAGTCGCTAGCGAAGAGGGGCAGGTACCCAGATGCAACTAATTGTCCTCCTGCTCGCTATCCTGGTATTTTTTCTTTACCTGACTTTGCAGGCAAGACGTGACCCGGAACGACGAAAGCAATTTTATCTGTACCTGCTGATCGATATCTGGCTGGGTAGCGTTTTTGTCTATCTGATCTTCACCGGGGTTCTGTCCTGACCCTCCCTAACGGCTAGTTGTTCGACCACAAGTTTAGCAGCCGTCGTTGTTTAAATTCAGCATGTCGGTTGTGCGATAGTTACCATTTTTTATAAGGCTATATACTTTGCCTGCATTTACATGATAAATGGGCGCTTTGATCGTTGCCGAGGCAGCGATTTTTTACTTTTGGGGACTACTGAATGAGCCACACCAATTATCCAACGGCGCGACAACGCCTGCAACGCAGTGAACTGGCGGTTCCCGGGTCAAACCCGGGGATGTTTGAAAAAGCAGCCAATAGCGCCGCTGACTATGTGTTTCTGGATCTCGAGGACGCAGTGTCTCCGGGAGACAAGGTGCAGGCTCGAAAGAATGTTATCGAAGCGCTGAATGACATTGACTGGCGCGGCAAGGGCAAAACCATATCGGTTCGAATCAACAGCCTCGACACTCATTACATGTATCGTGATGTGGTTGATGTGGTGGAGCAGGCTGGTGATCGGCTGGATACCATTTTAATTCCCAAAGTCGGTGTCGCTGCTGATGTCTACATGGTCGATGCGATGTTGACGCAGATCGAAACATCAATGGGTTTTGAAAACAAAATCGGTCTCGAGGCACTGATCGAAATTACCCTCGGCATGGCGAATGTCGATGCCATTGCAACATCGAGTCCTCGCATGGAAGCGATGCATTTCGGGGTCGCAGACTATGCTGCCAGTTGCCGTGCCCGGACCACCAACATCGGTGGCTTAAACCCGGATTACCCCGGTGATCAGTGGCATCACGGTCTGTCGCGTATGCTGGTAGCCTGCCGTGCTTACGGATTGCGTGCGATCGATGGTCCGTTTGGTGACTTCAATGACGCGGAGGGTTATCGCGATGCGGCACGCAGAGGTGCGGCCATGGGCTACGAGGGCAAATGGGCGATTCATCCCTCGCAGATCGAACTGGCGCATGAAATCTACTCGCCACCAGCCTCTGAAGTAGATCGCGCAAGACGCATATTGGTGGCGCTTGAAGAAGCGGCGGCACAGGGCAAGGGTGCGGCACAACTCGATGGACGTATGATCGACGCAGCCTCCGCCCGCATGGCGGAAAACGTGGTA
>QIJI01000118.1 GCA_003231795.1 Gammaproteobacteria bacterium | reverse complement strand
CTCTTGAGGGGTATCGACAATTGTGGCGCATACCTGAATCGGGTGCTTCAGGTACTTTTTGTCTGATTCCGGAAAGGCTCTTGAATTAGGGCCTGTTCACAAACGGCAGTTACCCGAATGGCACTGGGAGACAGGGCAGGTAGTTTAGCCGAAGAATGGTGGTCCTAGCCGCCGGTGACCGGCGGGAAGAAGGCGATTTCGTCGCCGGGGTTGATTTTGGTGTTGGCTTCGCTCATTTGCTGGTTGATTGCGACCAGCACCCGGGTTTCACCGTCAAATGCACTGTCGAAAGGTTCACCACGGGATTGTAGCAAGCTGACCAGGTCGGAGACTGTTTTACAGTCGGCTGGTAGTTCGAGCGCCTCTTGTTTCAGGCCCAGGGTTTCGGCCAGTCGCGCAAAGTATCGAATATTAACGGTCATTCGGGCCTTACCAGGACCAGTCGAATAGTTGAATGTTGACTTCATCACCCGGTTCGACCCCGGCGTTTTCAGTATCGAGCACGATAAAACAATTGGCGCGACTCATCGAAGTCAGGATGCCCGAGCCTTGTTTGCCGGTCTTGCGGACCTGCCAGTCGCCGTTTTCATCCTGACTTGCAATGCCGCGTTGAAATTCATCGCGTCCGGGTCTTTTACGCATCTTATCGTTCGCCTTTGCCCGAAACAGCACCGGTCGCTTCAACTCTGCGCCCGATAAAATTTGAATAGCCGGTATCACGAATTGACTGAAGGTGACCATCACCGCAACCGGGTTACCCGGCAATCCCATGAAAATGGTGTCGTTGATTTGTGCCATGGTCAATGGTCGCCCCGGTTTGATTGCGACCTTGTTGAAATCAATTTCACCGATCTGTTCGAGAACCCTTTCGATAAAATCGGCTTCTCCGACTGAAACGCCCCCGGTGCTAATGATCAAATCGGCCTGAATCGTAACTTTTTCCAGCAAATCACGCATGCTGTCGGGCTCATCGGGTACTACGCCAAGATCGATAATGTCTACCGGCATGCGTGACAACAGGCTATACAGGCTATAGCGATTGCTGTCGTAGATTTTGCCCGCTTCAAGCGCCTCGCCGATGGAAACCAGTTCGTCTCCGGTAGAGAAAAAAGCGACTGTTGGTTTGCGTTTGACCTGCAACCGGCCAATTCCGAGCGATGCGAGTACGCCGATATCGGCCGGGTTGATGCGAACACCCGCATCGATGACATTGTCGCCCTGTTGAATATCTTCCCCGGCCTGACGAATATTTTCTCCGACCCGGTGATTACTATCGATGCGTATTTTTCCCGAAGCCGTAATTTCCGTCTGCTCTTGCATAATGACCGCATCGGTGCCATCGGGAATCAATGCGCCTGTCATGATACGAACACATTGTCCAGGCGCGCAGCAGCCTGTGAACGGCACCCCGGCAAATGCGCTGCCGGTCTCTTCAAATTCGGTCACTTGCGCAGTGGCAAGGCTGTCGACAGCAATTGCATATCCATCCATGGCCGAGTTGGCGCTGGGCGGGATACTGAGCGGGGACAACACGGTCTCATTATTTACCCGACCGAGGCATTCACGGATCGGCAGCCGTTCGCAGGCCTGTACCGAGCGCACGCGAGCACTGATTTTAGCCAGTGCAGCGGACATACTGATCGCATCCGGATCCATTGGATCGGCACAACTCGGGGCTGAGGAAATTTTGCTATTCATCACGATTCGGGCGACTGTTTCAGAGCCGCTATTGAGGCATAGACCTGATTAAATTGGTAGAGGCTGCTCTAATTTTTAACTTGTTGTAGAATACCACTAAAAATACCACCTAATTGGGCCGTAGTACTGTAAATAAGGCGTCTGGAGTGGTATTTTTACGTCTTGGTTTTATAAGTTCCATCTGGAGTGCAGTTCAAATTATCCAGACAGAACGATAATAATGATGCAATTGGAGGAAGTGATGCAAAAATCCCTACATATCGATCCGGGTAAGTGTACCGGGTGTCTGCAATGCGAAATGGCTTGCTCTTACGAACACACGGGGACGTTTAATCCCTCGCGATCTTTTATAAAAGTATTCACTTTTCATGACGAAGGTCGGTTTGCACCTTATACCTGTACCCAGTGTGATGAAGCCTGGTGTATGCGAGCCTGCCCGGTCGATGCGATCAGCATCGATGCAAGCACAGGCGCCAAGGTAGTTTCCGACGATAAATGTGTCGGCTGCAAGGTCTGCACCATCGCCTGCCCCTTTGGCACCATCAATTACGCCCAGACCACCGGCAAGGTGGTTAAATGCGATCTCTGCGGCGGCGATCCGCAATGTGCGGCGGCCTGCCCGACCGATGCGATTACTTATATAGACGCAGACTGGACCGGTTACGACCGGATGATGGCCTCGGCAGCGAAAAGCCTGCCTTCTGCTGAAACGACTGCTGGATAATGGGGGAAATGAATCATGTCCTGGACAAGAAAAATTCTGAGGGTCAATCTCTCTAAAGGTAGCTGTACATCTGAACCGCTCAATATGGAATGGGCGAAACAATATCTCGGCCAACGTGGACTGGCATCGAAATATTTGAGCGAAGAAATCGACCCGAAGTGCGACGCGCTGGGGCCCGACAACAAACTCATCATGGCCACGGGACCGCTAACCGGTACCATGGCCTCCACCGCCGGACGTTACTCGGTAATCTGCAAAAGTCCGCTAACGGGCGCAATAGCCTGCTCAAATTCGGGTGGTTTTCTCGGTGCTGAGCTCAAGTTTGCAGGCTGGGATATGATTATCTTCGAAGGTAAATCCGAGAAGCCGGTTTACCTGCTGGTGCAGGATGACAAAGTCGAACTGCGCGATGCCAGTCATCTTTGGGGCAAGACAGTTTGGGAGACTGACGATATCTTGCATCAGACGCATCAGGACCCCCAGTTACGGGTTGCCTGTGTCGGGCGCACTGCTGAAAACGGTTGCCTTTATGCGGCTATCGTTAACGATAAACACCGCGCCGCGGGTCGTTCCGGGGTTGGCACCGTGATGGCGTCGAAAAATCTGAAGGCGGTTGCCGTGCGCGGCACCCAGGGTGTCGGCAACCTCGAAGACGCCAAAACATTCATGGCTGCGGTCGATGCCGGCAAGGGTGTACTCGCGGAAAATGCGGTTACCGGTCAGGGACTGCCTGCCTACGGTACCCAGGTGTTGATGAACGTGATCAACGGGGTAGGCGCGCTACCGGCGCGCAACATGCGGGACGTCGGTTTTGAGGGTGCAGAGAATATTTCTGCCGAAGCCATGGCCGAGCCACGAGCGTCGGATGGCAAACCCAATTTGACTACGAATGCCGGTTGTTTCAGTTGCACCATCGCCTGCGGTCGAATATCAACGGTCGACAAGACTCATTTCTCGGTTAAAGACAAGCCGCAATATCACGGCGCTTCTGGTGGTCTCGAGTATGAAGCTGCGTGGGCACTCGGTGCCGATACCGGCATTGATGACCTTGATGCTTTGACTTATGTAAATTTCCTCTGTAACGAAGACGGGTTCGACCCCATTACTTACGGAGCCACTGTGGCTGCCGCTATGGAGATGTTCGAAGAGGGAGTCATAACGACCAAGGAAACCGGTGGTATTGAACTTAAATTCGGTAACACGGAGGCATTTGTTGCAGTTACTGAGGCCCTGGTCGCCAATGAAGGATTCGGTCCAGACCTTGCGCTCGGATCAAAACGTTTGTGTGAAAAATATGGCAGACCCGAGCTGTCGATGACAGTCAAAGGCCAGGAATTCCCGGCATACGATCCTCGAGGTATCCAGGGTATGGGTCTTACCTATGCGACTTCGAATCGTGGTGCCTGTCATTTGCGCAGCTACACGGTCTCTTCCGAAGTGCTGGGTCTTCCGATCAAAACCGAGATGGGAGATGCTGAAGGCAAACCCGAGCTGGTCAAAGCCTTTCAGGATGTAACCGCGCTGGTCGATTCGGCCGGGCTGTGCATTTTTACCACCTTTGCCTGGGGTATGGACAATATCGCGCCGCAGATCGATGCGGCCTGTGAAGGCGACTGGAGTGTCGAAGGCTGCATGGAAGCGGGTGAGCGTATCTGGAATATGGAGCGCATGTTCAACACGGCGGCCGGATTTACCGGCAAAGACGATAACCTGCCTCCGCGCCTGATGAAAGAAGCAATCAAGAGTGGACCCACCGAAGGTCAGGTCAGTCGACTCGACGAAATGTTGCCGCAGTACTATCAGATTCGAGGCTGGACTGAAGATGGCACGGTGACAAAAGAAACCCAGCAACGTTTGTCGCTTTAAATAAATTGCCTGCCGCGTTTCGCGGCAGGTTTTCCTTTTATAGGTACTCAAAATGAAGCATTTAATCATTGGTGCAGGCCCTGCGGGCGTTATCGCCGCTGAAACCCTGCGCAAGTCGGATCCTGATGCTGAAATTGCGATCATTGGGGATGAACCCGAGCCGCCTTATTCGCGCATGGCGATTCCTTACTATCTGATCGAAAATGTCGATGAATCGGGAACCTACCTGCGTGATCCGAAAGCGCATTTCAAGGCGCAAAATATCGAAGTAGTGCAACAGCGCGTCGACAAGGTCGATACCGGCAAAAAAAATGTCACCTTGGCTGACGGTAAAACCCGTGATTTCGACAAACTGTTAATCGCCACCGGTTCACACCCGATCAGCCCGCCGATTCCCGGGCTCGACCTGCCGCAGGTACACTCCTGCTGGACCCTCGAGGATGCTCGCAATATTGCCAGGTTGGCCCAGTCGGGTTCCAATGTGGTACTGATCGGTGCCGGCTTTATCGGCTGCATTATTCTCGAAGCGCTGGTCAAACGGGGGGTTAATTTGACCGTCATTGAAACCGGTAACCGCATGGTACCGCGCATGCTCGACGACAAGGCAGGTGGTCTGCTTGAAAGCTGGTGTAAACAACAGGGTATCGGTGTACATACCTCCTGCAGTGTTGAATCCGTTACGGCTGCCGATGGCGACCAGGTCGAAGTTGCATTAAGCGATGGTGGAAATTTGAGCGCGGCGCTGGTGATTACCGCGACCGGGGTCAAGGCTAATCTTGATCTGCTCGATGGTACCGGCATTGATACCGATTTCGGTGTGCTGGTGAACAAGCGCATGCAATCCAGCGATGAAAATGTATATGCCGCAGGTGATGTCGCCCAGGGCGTCGATTTTTCTACCGGCAACCAGGAAGTTCAGGCGATCCAGCCAACCGCGACCGATCATGGTCGTATTGCCGCACTCAACATGGCTGGAAAGGGTGATGAGCACCAGGGCACGCTGAACATGAACGTGCTCGATACCGTGGGCCTGGTCTCGTGTTCTTTTGGACTCTGGATGGGAGTCGATGGGGGTGATAGCGCCGAGCTGTATAACGCGGACGAATATCAATACATCAATTTACAATTCGACGGGGAAACCCTGGTCGGTGCCAGCAGCGTCGGCAAGACGCAGCATATCGGGGTGTTGCGCGGATTGATTGAATCCCGGATTGAACTGGGGGACTGGAAACAGAAATTGATGGCTGATCCAACACTGATTATGGATGCTTATATCGCCTGTACACAGGAACTCGGATACGCCTAGACCTGCATGAACGTCAGCATCGAGCTTTACGCTTCGTTGATGAAGCACCTGCCGCCGGGAAAATCCCGTTTCCGACGTGATCTCAAAGTGGACGACGGTTTGATCTTGAATCGTCTGATCGAACAGTTTCACATCAAACCGGAAGAAGCGCATCTGGTGCTGATTAACGGGCATTACATTGATGCTGAAGAACGCGATGATCGGAAACTGGCCGCTGGCGACGTGGTTTCGATCTGGCCTCCGGTCGCAGGCGGCTAGTCGACGCAATGCCTGAGCAGGCCCTGGCCGAACTTGAAATGGGTTACCGTGACGACGAATTCAGCAGTACCTTGCAGGGTCAGTTCAGCAGCGAAAAATCGCCTTATCGTTGCACTCAAATTGCAACCAACCACTGGCAAATTGAACAATCGGGCGAAGTCTTTACGCTCGATATCGTGGTGGTCGTGCAGTCCCCGAGAATACTGGGGCTGTTTAAGTTACCGGTTCTGCAGGTAAAATTCACATTTTCCGATACCGCTGAACCGCTGCAGGAGAAATTCTTTCACCGGTTTCACCAGTATTTTCACAAGGGTGGTGGATGAAGCAGAATCAAAAAGACCGATACGCGCGTCATATTCGCCTTTCGCAAATTGGCGAAAAGGGGCAGCAGGCTATTCTGGATGCCAGTATCCTGGTGGTCGGTGTCGGCGGGCTTGGTTCACCGGCGGCGATGTACCTGGCAGCCGGTGGTGTCGGAAAACTGATACTGAACGATTTCGATATCGTTGAAACCTCGAATTTGCAGCGCCAGATCATTCATCACAATCATTCGGTGGGGGAGAACAAGGTTGACTCCGGTCAGCAGACGCTGGAGATGCTCAACCCTGAAACGAAGGTCGAGGTAATCCCTTATCAACTCGAAGGCGATGAGCTGAAGCAAACGATAGAATCGGTCGATATGGTGCTCGACTGTAGCGACAACTATCCGACCCGCTTTGAAGTTAATCGTTATTGCGTGGAAACCGGCACCATACTCGTCTCCGGTGCCGCGATTCGGCTGGAAGGGCAAATCATGAATTATCAACCGGCGACGAACAGTGCCTGTTACCAGTGCCTCTATTCACAGGCTTATGAAAGTGAGGAATCCTGCGAAGTGGAGGGCGTGCTGGGTCCGGTGGTGGGTGTGATCGGTACCCTGCAGGCGCTGCAGGCGTTGTTAATTCTGGCTGGACTGGGTGAAGAGCTGGTGAATCGACTGCTGATGTTCGATGCACAGGGCATGCACTGGCAGGGCGTCACGCTGCCGAAAAACCCGAATTGCCCGGTTTGCTCTGGACATTGATGGGAAACCTGATTCATGACTTCCGCCCACACTCGTCAACCGCCCGCTGCCACCGCTTCGCCGACCAACGATCATTATCGCTTCACCTTTGAGCCTGAAAATAAAAGGCTGTCTGCGACTTACCAGGGAATCACACTAGCCGAAAGTAGCCGTGCGATGCAATTACGCGAAACTCGTATTGCGCCTATCTACTACTTCCCGCGCGAGCATGTGCGCATGGACCTGTTTGAGCGCAGCGATTTTGTCTCTTACTGTCCGTTCAAGGGCAACGCGGCACATTACTCATTGCGCGTCGGCGATATTGCGGCCAACAATTTACTGTGGAGCTACGAAGAGCCATTCGATGAATCCGAGCATATCAGGGATTACGTGGCTTTTTATCCTGACCAGGTGGAAATCCTGTTCCCGGATCAGCCATCGACGCAAGCTGCAAGTCAATTATTACCGGCCTACGACAATCCATTGTTGAACTGGGTTTTACAGGAAGCACCCGCAATCGCCTCGATGTCTGAATTGACCGCCGCATTTGCACGGCAATTACGCGCCACGGGGGTTCCACTGTGGACTTTGGGGGTAATCATCCCGATCCTGCACCCCCAGGTTTCGAATATCGCACAATCCTGGCGCAGTGATAGCGGCGAACTGGTCGAGTCCCAACCCGGATTTGAGGTATTGCAGTCTCCCAGGTATCTGAACAGCCCGCTAGTCCCCATCTTCGAAGGTGCCGGTGGTATCCGGCGGCGATTGGACATTAAAGAGCCGCTACTCGATTTTGGCATCCTGCATGACCTGCACGCCGAGGGTGCAACCGACTATGTCGCTATGCCGATGCACTTTTCTGACGGTAAAATCAATGTTATCAGCCTGAGCGCCAATCGCCCGGGCGGTTTCAGCACCACGGATCTGGGTCACATTTACGAAATACTCGCGGTGCTGGGCAGAATATACGAAGTCCATGCGTTACAACACAAGGCCAGCAACCTGCTCGATACCTATCTCGGCCCGCATGCGGGCGCTCTCGTGCTTAACGGTCTGATTCGACGCGGTGACGGGGAAAACATTCGCGCGGTGATCTGGTTTTGCGACCTGCGCGATTCCACGGTGCTGGCACAGTCGATGTCGCGGGACGAATTTCTCGCATGCCTGAACGAATTTTTTGATAGCGTCGCCGGCGCGGTGCTCGACCGTGACGGGCAGATATTGCGCTTTATCGGCGACGCGGCGCTGGCTATCTTTCCTATCGAAGACGAGGTCGATGAAAACTGTCTGCAGACGGCTTGCGAAAACGCCATAGCGGCAGCCCACGAAGCTTCGGCCCGCATCAAATCGGTTAATCAAGGACGCGAACAGGAGTCCGAGCCGGCACTGGGTTACGGAATCGCGTTGCACGTGGGCGACGTGACCTATGGTAATATCGGCACCGGCAACCGCCTCGAATTTACCGTCATCGGCGAGGCCGCGAACCTGGCGGCCCGAATCGAGTCGATGTGCAAGTTGCTGGATCAACCGGTATTACTCTCAGCAGAGTTTGCGGCTTGTAAACCTGATCAAACTGTATCCTTGGGACAGCACTCGCTAAAGGGTATCAACGAGCCGCAGGAAATCTTCGCGTTGCGTACACCCGAGTAAGCTTCTGCTGCGAGTGACGACAGTCACTGCGCCCTCCTTCATCCCCGCGCTCCTACATCGTCTTCCCCGCGCAGGCGGGGATCTTACAACGTGCCGTCATTACAAGATCCCCGCCTGCGCGGGGAAGACGATGGGGTGAACGCGGGAAGACGGAGTAGCGCCGTCGCTACAAGGTTTTTGCTTACGCGCTGGTCCGCCCGGCCGAGCGGCTAAACGGCGGCTAGTTTCGTTTCGTTTGATACTTCAATTTCGATACCGGCTCGAGAGATGCCATTTAACACTGCCCTTAATGACGCACCGACAATGTCTTCGCTGCGTCCAGCACCACAACTGCGCTGTCCGTTGACGCTGAGTTGCACATAGGCCATCGCTTCCGATTGCTCGTTGTCACCCAACGTGTGCTCGCTGTAATCAATCAACACCAGCTTCGAGTCGAGTTTTTGATTAATCGCAGAAACGAAGGCATC
>QIJI01000374.1 GCA_003231795.1 Gammaproteobacteria bacterium | reverse complement strand
GTTCCCGACTCAATTATTAACCGACTTGATGGCGCTTCCGACCAGAAAGCCGAAGGTCGCGCAATTTGCGCTGAATTGTTGCAGGGTTTTGCTGAAATCGAAGGTTGCGCCGGCGCTCATTTGATGGCTCCCCATCAGGAAGCCGCCTGTGCCCAGGTTATTCTGGAATCGGGTTTGCTCGAACTCAGGAGTTGACCAGCGCCAGGTAGCAGTCAGGGTCGATGCGTTGGCTGACTCGCGCAATCACCTGCGCCTGGTCGTAACCGAGCTGATGCAGCTTGTGTAAGCAGTCGTCGACTTTTTCAGCGGGCACACTGGCGAGCAAGCCGCCCGCTGTCTGCGGATCAAACAAAATCGGGTAAATCGGATTCGACGCGAGCCCGTCCCGATCAAGAATAGTATGGCGGATTCGACTGTTCTGCGGTTTTAGCGAGCTTTCAAAACCCGACGCCGAAAGCTCCAGCACCCCTGGGTAAAGTGGCAGGCTATCGAGCATAATTTCGACCATTACCTCCGACGCTCTGGCCATTTCAAATAAATGCCCCGCTAAACCAAAACCGGTAACATCGGTGCAGGCAGTAGCCGAAAACTGTCGCAGACAATCGGCTGCCGCACGGCTTGATAATTGCATTTGCGCTAACGCATGGTCAATCCATTCGCCACTTGCAGCGGCCTGCATATCGGCAGCAAACAATACCCCGCTCCCCAACGACCGGGTCAGAATGACCCCATTGCCGGGTTGCATTCCGGATTTGAGTAATAATTCATCTGCCGTGGCAAAACCATTTACACTCAGACCGCAACTCATTTCAGCCGCTTCACCGCTATGTCCGCCGACCAGCCGGGTGTCGTTTTGTTGCAAGCTGTGCATGACTCCTGACATTAGCTGATACAAATCCTCTGCCTGTCGTGCGCTACTGCCAAATTCGACATTGGCGGTAACCATGGCACTATGCGGTGCCACCCCCATCGCAAACAGGTCTCCGAGCGCGTGGTTGGCAGCGATCTTGCCAAACAGATAAGCATCATCGACAAAACTTCGAAACTGATCGACGCTTTGCACCAGCTGGGCTGATTCGGGCACCTCAATCAAGGCCGCGTCGTCGGGGTATTGCCGGGTACCGCAAATACCATGCCCAAAATCCTGATCAATTCGAGCCAGCACCGATTCGAGCGTATCGCGACCCAGTTTTGAACCGCAGCCACCGCAACGCATCGGCGACAATTCGGTGGATTCGCTAACGCCGCTATTCATGCGTGGCAAGTCACTAAAGCGCCTTATGAAGCGACGATCAATTTTGTCCTTGAGCCACCAGCACCAACGCCCCTGTAACTGCCATTCACCCCGGCTGGCTACCGCTGAACGTTCACCACTGGAAATCAAGGATAAAAAACTGGCCTGGGGTTTGTAAGGTTCGGGTTTCTGATTTTGCAGGTAGCGCGACAGATTACGTGCCAGCGGAATTCCCTGGCGCACCGCGAATACACCTGATTTCGGTCTTGGATACTGCGCCACCGAAGCGATATCACCGGCTGCGAAGACCGATTCATGAGAACGACTCTGGAGGCTTGCACTGACCGCAACAAAACCTGACGGATCGAGTTGCAGGCCCGAATCAACAAGCCAGGATTCAGGGCTGGCATGGGTTGTCCAAATCGCGGCATGCGCGGGTATCGGCGTGTCAAAATCGCCGCGTAAATATTCACCATCAAATTGATCGACACGACTGAGAGTGTGAATATCGATCGATCGCTGCTTCAAAATCTGTTCAAATCTGCTTTGTACGCGACGGTTATGGGTAACAAGCAAGCGGGCCTGATCGGTTACCAATGATATTTTCAACCTTCCTTTGCGCGCCGTTAAGTGACGCACCCGGTGCTCCAGCGATAATGCCAGTTCGACACCACCGGCCCCGGCACCGATAATGGCCAGTTGAATCGTGTTATCGCTATCGAGCAAACCCTGTTCCAGTTCCCGCCATGACTCGAGGAACCTGTCTACCGGTTTGATCGCAAATTGGCGTGAGGTACCGGGTCCTTCAATCGGGCAGTTCGGTCGGGAACCGACATTGATCGATAACAGGTCATAGCTAATCACGGGTCGTCCCCGGATAGTGATTTGCTGTTGTTCCACATCCAGCGCGGTTATTTCACCATGTATGATTCGCGCCTGAGCAAATCGGGCCAGCGGTTGTAAATCGATATGCGCTTCGTTGTGATCGTAATGGCCGGCTATGAGTCCCGGCAGCATACCTGAATAAGGCGTACTCAAATCGCGCGTCACCAGCGTTATACGCGCCCCTGCCACCGGGTGCATTGCAAAATGACGCAATACAAAAAGATGACTATGCCCGCCACCGAGCAGAACAAGGTCTTTTGTAATGGCAGTTTTGTTGATCGGCTTCAATGGTGACTCGTGACAAAATCAGAATGTGGTTAATGCACTAGTATTATGCGGGCGGGTTTTGTACTGTAAAGCCATGTTGCGACTATTTAAATTTACTCAGATCGGGCTAGTGGCAATCACTTTGCTCTCAACTACCTGCGCTGTGTCCCAGGCAGGCGAGATATCCCAGAGTAATCGCGACATCCAGGTAGAGCAATTAGTTGATGGTCTTGGTATTCCCTGGGGAATGACCTTCATCGGACCTGAGCGGTTGTTGTTCAGCGAAAAATCAGGGCGACTTCGTCTGCTCAGGCTCGATACCCTGGAATTGACCGATATTAAAGGCGCGCCCACCGTGGTAGCCGAAGGTCAAGGTGGCATGCTCGATGTCGCCGTGAGTCCGAACTATTCTCGAGATGGCTGGATTTATTTCACCTATAGCAAACCGGCAGACGGCGAAGCCACTACCACGCTGGCCCGTGCCCGCCTCGATGGCACCCAACTGAAGTCATGGCAGGATCTGCTGATCACTGACTCCGCCACCAGTACTCGAGTGCATTATGGTAGCCGCATCGCTTTCGATCACCAGGGACACGTTTTTTTTGGAATCGGCGACCGCGGCGATCGCCAGCAGTCGCAAAACACGGAAAATCACATCGGTACGATTATACGACTTAACCTCGACGGCAGTGTGCCCGCTGACAATCCTTTCAACAATGATCCCGGAACTCGCAATGAAATCTGGTCATATGGACACCGAAATCCTCAAGGACTGGTTTTCGATACCAGGACCAACCGCCTGTGGTCTATTGAACACGGCCCGCGCGGCGGTGATGAAATCAATCTGGTGCAAAAAGGAAAAAACTACGGCTGGCCGGTGATCAGCTATGGGAAAGAGTATTGGGGACCGGTTGCGATTGGCGAGGGGACCCACAAGGCAGGTATGGAACAACCGCGCAAGGTCTACACCCCTTCGATCGCGCCGGGTAGCTTACTGATTTACCAGAATGATGATTTTCCCGGCTGGAATGGAAATCTGTTCTCCGGTGCCTTGAAACTGCGCCATCTCAATCGGGTCAGCCTTTCTGATACCGGCATGCCGACGGGCGAAGAGCGCTTGCTTGAGGAATTGAACTTACGCATTCGGGCACTGGCACAGGGTCCAAAAGGATGGATATACCTGTCTACCGACGACGGGCGGATTATGCGGCTACGCCCGCGAAAACCGTAACAATGATCAATCAGTTGGTCGAAGTGAAGGTCCAATGCCCTTATTGTTGGGAATGTTTTCAGTTGCTGGTCGATGCTTCGATCGAGACCCAGGAATATATAGAAGATTGCGAAGTTTGTTGCCGTCCGATCGATTTTATCGTTGCGGTCAATGAATCCGACCAGGTCTCCGTACGGGTCAGGTTACAGGACGAATGAAATCGGCAATCGCCGGGCTCTGGATTTTTGTTTCACTGTTCACCCAGATCACGGTCGCCGCACCACAGTGGATAGCGCACGCGTCGATTCCGGGCCCCGATGTCCCGCCGCAGGGCATTTCACGCTTCGATCAGCTTTTTATGCAACAGGATGGTACTTATGCTATCCCTTTCCCGTTTACCGAGTTGATCGCAGCGCTCGAACGGAAAATAGACAATGGGCAGCAGAGCTCGGTGCGCCAGGTATTCGTGCCCCTTGGTCGCTCATTGCAGCGCGACACTCC
This sequence comes from Gammaproteobacteria bacterium, assembly GCA_003231795.1. Taxonomy (GTDB): domain Bacteria; phylum Pseudomonadota; class Gammaproteobacteria. The sequence goes on along the minus strand of QIJI01000374.1, from coordinate 4,937 downwards.
CGCTCCCGATCACTTCAAGTTCCCCAGAAGCGTGCTGGCAGTCAACGGTGAAATGCGCACTAGCGACAATGAAGCCGGATTAGTGATGCAATATCGACTATTCATGGCGCATCAGCCAATTACTGAAACCCTTGAAGTTATCAGTTACAACGATAAGGCCGGTCGCTTCGAGTTCCAGATTGTCGAAAACTACCGATTAAACCAACAACCCCTGGTTCGCCAGGCAAATCGCACGATGTGCCTGAGTTGTCATCAAAATGCGGCCGCTATTTTCCCCCGGGTGCCGTGGAGCGAAACCAGTTCCAATGTTGCTATTGCCAATCAACTCATAAAAAACCTGCCACAGCAATACGATTCATTGATCGGAGTCATTACCAACGATGCCGGATTCATCGATGTATTGGCAGAACGAGCCAACTACCTGTCTGCGGCACAGCGGATCTGGCAACAGGGTTGCGACAGCCTTAACTGCAGGCTGGCAATACTTCGGGCAGCGTTTCAATATCGACTGAGCGCAAAGGCCAGTTTCGATTCCACCGACACTCGCTATCGCAAATATTACCTGGGCGAACTACAGCAAGGTTGGCAAAGCAAATGGCCGCAGGGACTGGCGCTCGCCAACAGCCGTATCGATAACTTTGACCCCCTGCAAAAGCAACTAACATTGCAACAGGATCCACTGATGGCACGACCGGCGCATGCCGTCTGGTACCGGGCAGATCCGATATTGGCTCGGGGTATTGTTTATCGCCTGGCAGGATTTTTTACTCTCGACGATATTCGTCGCATCGACCGGCATTTAATCATGACCCAGGCAGAACCCATCGCTACTCGCAAATATCATGCAAAATGTTTTATCGAATCGAATGATATCCGTAGCCGGGTTTTATACTGTGGTGATAAAGCCGATATTGCCAGCTTGCGCGCCAGGCTCGAATTCGAAACAGTCGGTGCAAAAATTTCATCGGCGCGAGTATTGCAATTGCAATTTCCTGGAGACGCGAATATCTGGCAACCCGAGATTTCCGGAGTTGTTGAACAAGCGGGCCGATTCAGACTGGTAATCGGCAACAACGAAGACGGCTTGTCAGCACGCCTTTCGAATGGCGACCGAATCCGTGAAATGAATTTGAACTTTGGTCTCTCAGGTAACAAAAATCTTGAAATAGTAATTTCGACCGAATCGATTCAACTGGATCAAATGCTCGCAGGAATTTTCAATAACAATCAGCAGGAATTATCAGACAGTCTGTCATCGCAGCCGCTTCGACGACAGGCTGTGATTACCGATTTATCACGTCAGGCCGGATTCAAATCACTCAAATGGATTGATTTACCTCAACCAGCCGTTTCCCGAAAACCGGCGTCGAGTTTTGAGTTGCCGGGTTCGCAGGCATTGTTGCAACCTTATTGCGCAGGTTGTCATAGCGACAATAGTAGAAATCCGCCTGGCTTCCTCGCAGGTTCCCGCCCGGATCTGAAAATCCGCCAATGTGCACCCCGTATCCTGGCCCGACTCAAAGCCTGGCAACCCGAGCGCGAATTTTCGAAATCTCCGATGCCGCCCCCGGCTTCGCTCGTAATCAGCGTCAGCAATGCCAACGAGTGGCCAAATAGCGACCATTATCGCGCGCTGGTTTCAGCAATTGAGTTATTACTTGAGCGGGACTTCAGCCAGACCCGCTACGACGATTTACCGCCATGTCAGGTAGAAAGTTAAAGCGCCGCCAGGGGTCTAACATATTCTGAAACTCTCGAAGGATTCAGATTGTTGCAAGTTTTCCAAAGTCACATCGAGTACCTCGGAATACCTTGGCCCGCGATGTATTTGCTCAATAACCCGGGTTACAGCATCGGTTGGGCCCTGCAATAAAAACTCGACTCGCCCGTCTTTCAGATTACGAACATAACCCGAAAGCTCTGCTGAGCGCGCCTGACACATTGCAAAATATCGAAAACCGACTCCCTGCACTCGGCCGCTGACCAGACCTTTAACACAGGATATCGCTTTGGGATCAGGATCCATGCTGCAAAATAAAAGCTTTGAGCTCGGTAATTATCAACGGCAGGCTGGCTTCATTTATATCGGTGAAAAAACGACCGCCGGGAGCGATTCGCATAACCGGGCCCTGCTCACACTTACCCAGACATTCGCGTTCAACCACGGTTACATCCAGATTTTCATCGCTAATCATTCCGCGTAAATCGCGAATATAATCAAGACTCCCGCTACCCACGCATGATCGTTGCCCGGCGCTGAGGCGTTCATTGATACAAACGATTAAACGGACCGGACGCGACATCTTATTCCGGCTTAAGTTGGGCCAGAATGCTGTCTTGCGCTGCCTGCCAGAACCCGGACCATTGTTGCAGTAATTTCAGGCCGGCCATTTGTTGCGATTTATCCGCGGCTTCGATTCCAATGCGGTAACTTTCAACGCCTTTTACAAAATAGCGTTCAAAATTTTTGCCCAGGCGCAAATCCAGTTTATCAAGGAAAGACCGTTCGACCTGAAACGCAAGCTTCAAACCGTCATCGAGGTTAGCCAGCGCTTCACTCAACTGGGCCTGGCTTAAATCGGCAAGCTGCAATTTTCTACCGCCGCTTTCTACTTGCCTCAAAGCTTCGAGAAAGTAGTAGCGCTGCTCCTCGACGTTAGCCTCATCCTGGCGGGAATCGCAGGCGATCAGGCCGGACACTAACCAGATTAAGAAAAAGCTTCTGAGCAGTAATCTCATTTTTTGCCGGCAATACGCATTCGTAATGCATTTAATTTAATGAAACCTTCAGCGTCCTTCTGATCATAAGCGCCGCGATCATCCTCGAAAGTCACGATAGCTTCGTCGAATAAGCTGTTTGTCTCCGATTTACGTCCCACCACGCTAACAGCGCCTTTGAACAATTTGACCCTGACTGTGCCGTTGACCGTAACCTGCGATGCGTCGATCATCTGTTGCAACATCTTGCGTTCCGGGCTCCACCAGTAGCCGTTGTAAATCAAATGCGCGTACTTCGGCATCAACTCGTCTTTCAGGTGAGCTACCTCGCGATCCAGCGTGATGGACTCGATACCACGATGAGCCTTCTGCATAATAGTGCCACCGGGTGTTTCGTAACAACCACGGGATTTCATCCCGACATACCGGTTTTCGACCATATCCAGCCTGCCAACACCATGGGCGCCGCCTTCCTGATTCAAACGAGTAAGTACCTGCGCGGGACTTAAGGGCTCGCCGTCGATGGAAACGATATCTCCATTGTCGAAACCCAATTCCAGATAAACCGGTTTATCCGGTGCTTTTTCAGGTGAAACGGTACGCATCCACATATCGTCATTGGCTTCGAACCACGGGTCTTCAAGTTCACCGCCTTCGTAGGAGATATGCAACATATTGGCATCCATCGAATAAGGTGATTTCTGTCCTTGTTTCATTTCAATCGCAATGCCGGCGGCCTCGGCGTAAGCCAGCAAACTTTCGCGTGAATTCAAATCCCACTCGCGCCAGGGTGCAATCACTCTTATATCCGGGTTCAACGCATAAGCGCCAAGTTCGAAACGTACCTGGTCATTTCCTTTACCGGTGGCACCATGGGATACCGCATCGGCACCGGTTTCGGCGGCAATTTCAACCAGCCGCTTGGAGATTAATGGCCGCGCAATCGCCGTGCCCAAAAGATACTCACCTTCATAAATCGTATTTGCACGAAACATCGGAAAAACAAAGTCGCGCACAAATTCTTCCTGCAGATCTTCTATATATATTTCCTTAACGCCGTATTTTTCAGCCTTGGCGCGTGCCGGCTCGAGCTCTTCACCCTGCCCGATATCGGCAGTAAAGGTTACAACTTCACAGTCATACTCATCTTCCAGCCATTTCAGAATGACCGAAGTATCAAGGCCGCCAGAATAGGCCAGCACCACTTTGTTTATCGCCGCTTTTGCCATTAGGTATAAATCTCTTGCCAGCAGGCTAGACCTGCATTTTTAAAAGGCCGCTATTGTCGTTTCAATTTGGGCAAAAATCTAGTGTTTGATGGATACCTCATTTCCGTATAATGCTGTAATCAAAAGTGGAGAAGAAACCATGCCGGATAGTGGATTTAAAGTACATGCGATGGAACTCGGACCGATGGAGAATTTTGTCTATCTGATCGAGGATATTTCGAGTCGACGATGCGCGGTTGTCGATCCGGCCTGGGAAGTCGATGCGATTGTTGCCAAAGCCGGCGAACTGGGTTTGAACATCACCGATATATTGTTGACCCATAGTCATCACGATCACATCAACGGAATCGAGGGAGTGCTTAATCACGCCAACGCAGAAGTTCATCTGCTCAAGCCGGAATACGAATTCTGGCAACATGAACTGGATAAACCCAGCCTGCACCACGGCGGCGACGAACTATTACTGGGCGACACCAGCATTACCATGCTGCATACCCCCGGACATACCCCTGGTTCAGCCTGTTACCAGCTTGGAAATGAAATAATAACTGGGGATACCCTGTTCGTATTCGGATGTGGCCGTTGCGATATGAGCGGGGGTAGTCCGGAAGACATGTTTGTCACGTTGAAAAACATGAAACAGCGTCTGCCCGAAGACATGCTGATTCACCCGGGGCACAATTATTCGGTTAAACAAACCTGCACCTTTGCTGAACAGTTCGAGGGTAATCCGTTTATGCACTATGAAGATCAGGCATCATTTGTTAATTATCGCCAGCAGGTGCATGACCAAACTCGTGACGAACCTTATGCCTCGGTCAGCAAACAGCAACTCAAGGTGGCGAACCTGCTTTGACTGCAGCCTGGAGTCTGTCGGACTTAGGAAAACTAGTCGAGCGACCCGAAAACACGTCGTAGCAACTGAGTCGTTCGCGCCCGCGGATTTGCCCGAATATTGGCTTCTTCCTCGGCCACCAGCAAAAACAGGCC
>QIJI01000336.1 GCA_003231795.1 Gammaproteobacteria bacterium | reverse complement strand
GAGGGTTTCCTGAGCAATGCTCTCCAGCGGCAATGCCAATGCCAGAAACAAAACAAGTAATATGCTCTTATCCATTCTGCATATCTGTTTTTTTTTGATTATTAAGATCGCCAGAATACCGGCTTGGGAGGCCAAGTGGCAAACAAATTTGTCGTTAATCCTGAATATAGCGAGAAATTTAACCCATTTAGGTTAGATTTTCGATCGCTTTTCGCATCAAAGTTCGCCTCAACAGCGGATTTTGGCCAACCGCCTGCATTCCCAGGTCGCGCATTGCTGTAACCGTTTTATGTTCGACCCCGAACAGCCATTTGAGGCCGCTGAAGCTATTGCCGGCAACCCATGTCTGGCTCTTGCGCTGACGTTCGAAGCGGCGCAATTGTTTGTGCACAATGGGAGAGTTTGCATCACCTACCAGATCGACCAGCAAACTAACGTCGCTGAATCCAAGATTGACGCCCTGCCCGGCGAGTGGATGAACGCTATGCGCGGCATCTCCGATTAGTAACACACGATTTTTTAACCAGTGCTCGCAGCGATGCCAGCCGAGCGGGAAACTGAGCCGTGAACTGCATTGGTTTACCCGTCCCAGTTTGAATTCAAAGGCTTCGCCAAGGGCATCGCAAAATCTGGCTTCATCGAGCGCGGCGAGTTGCTCGGCGAACTCATTGTCGCAGGACCAGACTATCGAACTTTGCCCGTTAGAAAGTGGCAACAAGGCCAACGGCCCGGTTTTTAAAAATCGTTGCCACGCAGTTTCCCGGTGTGGCAATTCAGTGCTGACATTGGCGACAAATGCCGTCTGTTGATATCGCCCCGAGTTTGACCCCATTTCTGCAAGTTCGCGGGTGGGCGAGCTGCGACCGTCGGCGGCAATTAACAGGCTCGCACGGATAAGCGATCCGGAACTCAAGCGCAGTTGCACACCGTTGTCGTGATTGTCGATCAGGGTCTCGATTTTATCGGGCTGGAACCACTCGATTTCAGCTCGTCCGGAGCAGGCTTGATGCAGGCTTTGCTGGATCATGCGATTCTCGACAATCACGCCCAGATCATCACGTACCAGTTCAACTGCATCCAGCGCCACGCTGGCAGATCCATGCTGATGCCAGACGAACATTTTTTCGTAGCGACACAGGCGTGCGGAATCCAGTTGTTGCCAGATACCGAGACCTTCGAGAATTTTTTGCGAGCGCGGACTGATGGCTGAAACGCGTAAATCGAATGGCTGATTTTGATCGGTCTCGAATTGACTCGGCGCAGCTAACTCAATCAGCGCGACCCGATATCCCTGACACGCAAGTGCGTAAGCAGCACAGGAGCCAACCATGCCGGCACCGGCGATCGCAATGTCGAAATGCGCTGACTTCACAGGCGCCCCCGTAGCAGTCGATTACCGCCATAAGTCATGCCCATTCCCGCCAGGGCCACCTGTGTTTTCAATGCGGGAAACAGGTCCAGCAACGACAGCCCGGCGGCTCGCAAATGATCGACCAGCGGCAGTTCGTTTGAAAACAGTGTAACCAGTCCATCACCAAAACGAATAACTTTACTTTGCTCTACAAGCCTTTGATTTTCAAAATTTTTACCTAATTTCTCAACTTCCTCGAAATTCATATCCTCGAGCCTGCGCTCACCCAGCAATTCATACAGACAGGCAAGATCACGTAGTGCCAGATTAAATCCCTGACCGGCAACCGGATGCAGAGCGTTTGCGGCGTTCCCTATCAGCACACAACGACCACGATGCAGGCCTTTGGCGCGGGTGCGTTGAAGCGGCATTGAGAAGCGCGCTCCAACTTCATCGATAAAACCGAGGCGATAACCAAAACTATCCTGCAGGGCATTTGCGAATTCGGCATCACTGTAATTTGAAACCTGCCCGGCAACGTCGGGATCGAGTGTCCATACACAAGCGTAAACACTGTCACCCAGCGGCAACATGGCCAACGGACCCTGCGACGTAAATCGCTCGTAAGCGCAATAAGGTTTGGCATCGCTGACACGCACATTACTGATGACAACGGACTGACCGTAGTCAACGCTGTGATACGGGATATCGAGCGCCTCGCGTGCTTTTGATCGCGCACCGTCGGCGATCAAAAGCAGTTGCGATTGCAGACTCTGAAGGCGTTTGTTTTTACGATAGTTGATAGTGACGGATGGTCGTTGCTCAATGGTTTCGAATTCGGTCTTGAGCTGTAGCTTTATCCGGGGCGACTCATCAACGGCCTGTAGCAGACATTGCGTCAGCGTCTGGTTATCGACGACGTAACCGAGCGCATCGAGGTCGTAATCCTGTGCCCGCAGACGTGTCACACCCCAACGACCCTGCGCCGAGACATGAATTTTACGTATCGGAGTGGCTCGAGATAATAGTTGCGGCCATATTCCAAGCGCGCGGAAAATCTGCACGCTGCTGGACGACAGCACGATCGAGCGCGCATTCATCCCGCCCTGACCGGGACTTCGGATATCGGTGGCTTCGATCAGCGTGATCTTGCGCGCGGCATGCTGCAATACCAGTGCCGAGCATAGCCCGATCAACCCGCCACCAATAATCGCGATATCTGTTGAATTCTTCTGGGTCGATCCCTTCTGGGTTGGCTTTTTCGGGGTCGATTTTTTCGGAGCAGCCATTAACTTGCCATCAAAGCTTCGATATCATCGGCTTTGCGAACCAGTGCCTCGGTCAGAACTTCGCATCCCTGGCGCGTAACCACGACATCGTCCTCGATGCGGATACCAATATCCCACCACTTGCGATGCACTCCGCGAGTCCCGGCAGGAATATATATTCCGGGTTCGATGGTCATTACCATGCCAGGTTCAAGCAATCGCCATTGGTCACCCACCTTGTAATCCCCGACATCGTGCACATCGAGCCCAATCCAGTGGCCCGTTCGATGCATATAAAATTTTCGATACGCCTGACTCTTGATCAGTTGGGCCAGGCTGCCCTTGAGCAACTTCAGCTTTATCAACCCGCGCGTGATTACCCGCACAGCCGCGTTATGCGGATCATTCCAGTGATTCCCCGGTTGTACCTTTTTTACAGCGGCCTGATGCGCGGCCAGCACGATGTCATAGACTTCACGCTGGGCAGGACTGTAGCGACCATTGATCGGAAAGGTACGCGAGATATCAGAAGCATATCCCTCGACTGCGCAGCCGGCATCGATCAGCAATAAATCGCCATCGTTGAGCTCGTCGCTATTTTCGGTGTAGTGCAAAATACAGCCGTTGGCTCCGCCACCGACAATGGCCGAGTATGCGTGTTCGGAATTATTGAGTCGGTACTCGTGATCGAATTCGGCCTGGATCTCAAATTCGTGTTTACCGGGTGCACAAACTTTCATCGCGCGCCGATGAGCACGAACGTTGATCGCCGCTGCCTTGCGCATCAGGCGCAGTTCTTCACGGCTCTTGTAAAGCCGCATATCGTGCAGAATGTAATCCAGCGAAACAAACTCTGACGGTACGTGCTTGCCACTTCGTGACTGCGATTTGATGTGGTTAACCCAGCCAATCAGGCGTTTGTCGAATTCGGAAGAACCCCCCATGGTATAAAAAATACTATCGGTGCCTTCGAGCAAACCCGGCAGGATATCGTCGATATCATCGATTGGGAAAGAGTCATCAGCGCCATGGATCTCGACCGCGCCCTCCTGCCCGGCACGACGACCATTCCAGGTTTCCTGCTCAGGATCTTTTTCGCGGCAAAACAGAATATACTCGCCGTGTTTGCGTCCGGGAATTAGTACCAGGACCGCGTCGGGCTCGTTAAATCCGGTCAGGTAAAGGAAGTCGCTATCCTGGCGAAATGGAAAATGGGCGTCGCGGTTGCGAATAATTTCTGATGCGGACGGCAGAATCGCAATCGTGTTCTTGCCCATCATTTTCATTAATTGATTACGGCGTCGTTTAAATTCAGTTGGTTTCATAGAGTCTGTTTTTCGGTTTGAAAACTCGGGGGCAGACCTTCAGCTCTGCCCCCTCGAAGTGCGCACTGGTACTAATGCACTGTTGCCGAGGGTTTAACCGGATTCAGGGAATCATTTAACATCAGTGTTGCCATGCGTACATGTTCGGAAATTTCGACAAACTGCTGCTCCGCTTCGTCAGAAGACTGTTCGCTGTGGCTGAGCTTACTAATTTCGAGCAGATCTGACAAACACTCCTCGGCCTGTTCGTCGAGTGCCCTGGCCTCAGTGATCCCACAGACGCCGATACCATAGAGGAAACCCTGACACCAGCTTGCCAGACCCAGCAATCGCAGGCCAAAATCATCGCTCTCGTCAGGCAACAGTAGCTCCAGTCCCAGTTCAGACAGATTCATCTGATCGCGCGTCAATTCGTACAATTGTTCAAGCAATACAATACGTTCTCGAGCCAGCACATCCTGCCCGTCGGGAAACTCTTCGAGCGTATGGCCGAGCCAGGTAGGTAGGACGGCATTGTCTATCAGTAATGCGCATAACGTGCCGTGCGACTCCGCCGCATCGACATTTGCACCGAGGCCTTCAAGCGCAGTTTGTACACTGTCAAAATCGAGCATTGTAGAAAACCTGCAAATTCGTATAATTTTTCATTTTAGGAGTCTGTCGGACTTAACCATTCGTAGCGAGGGGAAGACTGAATTAGCCAGTTTTTACAGTCGATTGAGGCGAATAGTCAATCTATTTAACGAAATGGACTGTAAAAAATGACTGATTCAGGCTTTTCCGCACGACTACATGGATGTAGGAGGTAGAACAGTGCAGGAGCAAATGTCGAGTAGAAATGTGTTAAGTCCGACAGGCTCCTGGCTCCTGACACCCTGGGTGGGTAGCAAAAAACAGGGGCTATTGACCTACACCACTTAAGGCCTGATGATTGCACTATGGATTCAGATAAAAACTTGTATACCGAAGACGATCTCCAGCAACTGGAACAGCGCATCGATGAACTCATCGACACGGTTGGCCTGTTGAAAAATGAAAATACCAATCTGCGCCAGGAAAAAGGCAAACTGGTCACCGAACGCTCTCAACTGATCGAAAAAACCGAATTGGCGCGCAGCCGGGTTGAGGCGATGATTTCCCGCTTAAGGTCCCTTGAACTTAGCTCATGACAGACGCTCAACCGATTAACATTTCCATTCTGGATAAAGACTACAAGGTCGCATGTCCGGCTGGCGAACAATCCGCTTTACTGGAATCAGCCAAATTTCTGGATGGCAAGATGCGTGAAATGCGCGACAGCGGCACCATCATGGGAGCCGAGCGTATCGCCGTTATCACTGCGCTTAATATGGCCAATGATTTACTCAAAACCGGCAGCGTTGACAAGGAACTCAGGCAGGAGTTGCCACCCCGGCTAAAAGACCTCGAAAATAAAATCTCACGCGTACTGGAACAATCACGTCAACTGGAAATTTAACCAGGCGGGGTTAGTGAGCCTCGAATTTATCAGAGGTTCGTTGAATTTCCCCTATTAGAATTTTAAATTGTACATTCCGATGAATTCGAGCCATAGTAGCTGGATACCGACTACGGTGATCGTTTGCATTCTTCATAATCCTTGAGCCTATTTATCAATCTCGGGGATTTCCGTGTAACACTGATGCGCATGCCCGATCACTCGGGAAGCCTAATGGGTTACCAATAACCCCACCTGGACCTTCTGGTTCAAGGTTGATAGATTTGCGACGACACCGTGGTTGGTATCTCGCCCTTCGAACAACTCTTTGCATTTCCCGTACTTAATCGACTAATCTGGCAAACCACATTAAGACGCTAGTGCTATCTTAAAAACAGCTTATAGGCGTCGTTTTCGGTCTCATCCCAATAGGGGATATCGATGCTTTTGAGAAACGCTTTGAACGCTTTATTGTCTTTTTTATCAACCTGGAAACCCATCAGAATTCGGCCGAAGTTGGAGCCGTGATTGCGGTAATGGAAGAGGCTGATATTCCAGCGATCCCCGACCTTCATTAAAAAATTTAATAACGCGCCGGGTTTATCCGGAAACTGGAAACGATAAAGCTGTTCGTTTGTGACACTGTTGCCCGGATGGCCTCCGATCATATATCGGGTATGCAACTTGGCGACTTCGTTTTCAGTCATATCAACTACCGGATAACCCTGCGACTTGAGTTTGGCTATCAGTCGAATTTTTTCGTCGATGCCCTGACTGAGTTGAATGCCGGCAAACACGCGCGCGATCGAATCGTCTGCGTAACGGTAATTGAATTCGGTAATCGAGCGATTTCCAATCAATTTGCAAAGCCTTTTGAAACTTCCCGGTTGCTCGGGTATCTCGATTGCCAGCAAGGCTTCCCTGTTTTCACCAATTTCGGCCCGCTCTGAAACATGTCGCAGACGATCAAAGTTCATATTCGCACCGCTGTTGATTGCAACCAGGGTTTTGCCCTTCCACCCCTTCGTCTCAACATACTTTTTCAGTCCGGCAAGTGAAACCGCGCCGGCGGGTTCACAAATCGCACGGGTATCTTCATAGGTATCCTTGATCGCCGCGCAGATCTGATCGGTGGTGACGGTAATCGCATCGTCCACCAGATCTTTTAAAACCGAATAAGTGAGTTTGCCAACCTGCTTTACCGCGACGCCATCGGCAAATATACCGACCTCTTTGAGAATAACCCGGCGACCGGCTTTACGTGCTTCGTAGAAACCGGCTGCATCGGCGGGCTCGACTGCAATAATTTTGATTGCGGGATTAACCGCTTTGATAAAACCGGCAATTCCGGCACACAGGCCACCGCCACCGATGGGTACAAAGATCGCATCGATTGGATCCGGATGCTGTCGGATAATTTCATGCGCGATGGTGCCCTGACCGGCCATTACATCGAAATCATCATAGGGGTGGATATAGGCCAGTCCTTCCTTTTTTGCCAGCTCAAGTGAATGATCACGAGCGGCTTCAAAGGTGTCTCCTTTCACTATCGCTTTGGCACCATAGGACCTGACCGCTGAAACCTTGATATCGGGGGTCGTAATCGGCATCACGATAATGGCTCGCAAACCCAGTTTCCTGGCCGCAAGTGCAACACCCTGCGCGTGATTCCCAGCTGACGCGGTGATCACTCCCGCCAGATCCGGATTGGCCTGCATTAGCTGATAAATCTTGTTGAAAGCACCCCGGCACTTGAATGAAAAAACCGGTTGCAGATCTTCTCGCTTAAGCCAGACCTTATTGTGAAAACGCCGTGATACACGATTCAAATGATCCAGTGGGGTTTCCCTGGCAACGTCATACACTCTGGCGGTCAAGACCTTCTCTAAAAAATTACCCTTTCGCATGAATCTGGCTCTAGATATTTAAATGTTTCGGTTAGATGCGCAATCGCTTGCGCGAATAGCGGGTGATTATCATAATTGCGCGCATGCGAAGCAACAGGTAAATCCATGACAGCAGAAGATAAAAAACGGTTAGCCGCGGAAGCGGCCGTAGATTACGTCAAAGCCGATTCAATAATCGGTGTTGGTACCGGTTCGACAGTCAACCATTTCATCGATTTACTGGCCAGGAAAATGGGGCGCGATATACGGGCCGCAGTCTCAAGTTCCGAGGCATCGAGTGAGCGCATGATCGCGCATGGGATCAAGGTGGTCGATCTCAATCAGGCTGGAAGTCTCGACCTCTATGTCGATGGTGCGGACGAATCAAACAGCAGTCTGCAACTGATCAAAGGCGGTGGCGGCGCCCTGACCCGCGAAAAAATCGTCGCCGCAGCAAGCCGTGAATTCATCTGTATCGCCGACGATAGCAAACTGGTCGATACACTGGGTTCGTTTCCGTTACCGGTAGAGGTGATTCCGATGGCGCGCGAACTGGTGGTAACCGAATTACGTGAACTCGGTGGCGACCCGAGGCTGCGCGATGGTTTTGTTAGCGACAACGGCAATCAGATTCTGGATGTTCACGGACTTCAAATCGATGACGCGTTATCGCTCGAAACTCGCATCAATCAAGTGGCAGGAGTAGTCTGTGTCGGCCTGTTTGCTCACCGCCCCGCAAACCTGCTGATTCTCGGAACCGATCAGGGTATTGAAACACTAAAGGCAAAATAAAAATCGGCGCTTCCCTCCGCCATTCCCGCGCTCATATAACGTCGTCCCCGCGTTCACATAACGTCATCCCCGCGTAGGCGGGGAACTTGAAATGGTGGCAAGTTATAAGATTCCCGCCTACACGGGAATGACGGAGGTAAATTTGGGGGTAATGAGGGAATACGGAAATGACAAGCATAAAAAAGCCCGCATAAACGGGCTTTTTTCGGTTTCCGCTGCTCTCGATCAACGCTTCGAGAACTGTACTCCGCGGCGGGCTTTACGCAGACCCACTTTCTTCCGTTCGACTTCACGTGCATCACGAGTCACAAAGCCTTCCTTACGCAGAGCTTCGCGGAAAGTTTCATCGTATTTTAACAACGCACGGGTGATACCAAGACGAATAGCACCAGCCTGACCGCTCGGACCACCGCCGGAGACAATCACATTAATGTCAAATTTCTCAAGCAGGTCAACCGTCTGCAAAGGCTGACGAACTACCATGCGCGAGGTTTCGCGACCGAAGTAATCTTCAATGGTTTTTTTGTTAACCGTAATAGCACCGCTACCGGATTTGAGGTAAACACGCGCCGAAGAACTCTTGCGACGACCGGTACCGTAATATTGTTCTGCTGCCATATCCTGACCTGTTAGATTTCGAGGGGCTGTGGTTGTTGCGCAGAATGGCTATGTGCCCCACCTGCGTATACCTTCAGCTTTTTAAACATTGCACGACCCAGTGCATTTTTCGGCAACATGCCCTTGACTGAATACTGGATGATTCTTTCCGGATGATTTTTGCGCAGACCCGCCAGATTAGTCGACTTCAGACTACCGATGTACCCCGTGTGGTGGTGATACATCTTGTCATTTTCCTTATTACCGGTCACCCGAATTTTCTCCGCATTGATGACGATAATGTAATCACCGGTATCGACATGCGGCGTATATTCAGGCTTGTGCTTGCCACGCAAACGACGGGCTACCTCAGTCGACAAACGACCCAGGATCTTGTCGGTGGCATCGATCACATACCAGT
>QIJI01000023.1 GCA_003231795.1 Gammaproteobacteria bacterium | reverse complement strand
GCGAAGGGCAGGAACGGGGAGTGGATAGGATGATCGTCGGTACACCTGCCTATATGTCGCCCGAACAACTGGAAGGCAAGAAACTGGATGGCCGCTCTGACCTGTTTTCACTTGCGGTCACGCTTTACCATCTATTGACCGGGCATCAGCCATTTGCCGGTAGCAATCTGCCCGAACTGAAGAAAAACATTGTCGGCGATGAGCCGGATTTAAACCATTTAACTCTGCCAAGAGGTATTGCCGAGGTTATTATTAAAGCCCTACAGAAAAAGCCTTACATGCGATTTGCCGACGCCCAGCAAATGTTAACTTCAGTCGAGCACTGTGAAGCGCAATTGCGCGAACGTATGGGGCGTTAGTTGTTCGACCACCAGGATCTGTTTTTCAGCGCCGGGTCCGGTTATTTCGATGTTCTCTCCAGGCGATCAACATCCCGCCACCAACGATTAGAAAGACCCCCGGTAGCAACTGTTCGAACGGGGCCTCGTCGAAGAAAACCCATCCCAGCACGAATGCAAAAGGAATGCCGAAGTATTCGAAAGGCGACAGACTGGCCGGCTTGGCCAGGCGATAGGCATTGATCAACGAAAGAACCGCGAAACCACCGAACATTCCCATCGAAAACAGCAACAGCCAGTCTGTGGTACGTTCGATTTCGAGAAATCCGGTGGTCAATGCCATGATTGTCAAGGACCCGGCCAGCGCACCGATCGATGCGTACATATTGATCAGCGCCGTGGGAACCTCGTCGTCAAACAGGCGTACGCTAACAGTAGACAGGGAATATCCAAGCGCCGCACCTATGGGTAGCAGGCTATAGGGTGTAAACAGTTCATTGCCGGGCCCCATAATAAGCAGAACCCCGATAAATCCGACAATTACGGCGGCCCAGCGCCACAATCCGACCTGGTGTTTCAGAATTGGCACTGACAGCAGGGTAATCAGTACCGGACCGATGAAGGTCAGCGTCGAAGCAGTGGCGAATGCCATTTTGGTTATCGCCAGATAAAAACAAAACTGCGCCATTGCGATAAAAAGGCCCCGTATCAGCCCCAGTCGCCATTGCCTGATCTTTAACTGTCGACCCTTGCTGTGCCAGTCGGCGGAAAGATACAACACCAGCAAGCTCGGGATCAGGCCAAAAATATTGCGAAAAGTAGCCAGTTGCTGCACCGGGTAGCGATCGCCGAGAAGTTTGATAATAACGCCCTGGAGATCGAAAAGCAGTATTGCGAGCAATATGTAAATCATGGCCCGCTTAAAAGAACCCAGGCTGGAAAGCATCAGAATATTCTCTTAAGGAACCTCGGATTAATTATGTCATATCTCTGCGAGTCCTGAAGCGTGCAGCAACAAGATGCACTTCACGGCAAATGGCCTAACCCTTTGTAAGAAGTGCAACGCGGTAGATGTGCGCTCCAGCCTGTGGGCCAGAGACATGACATAATTAATCCGAGGCTCTTTAATTAATCCCCAAGGATTGCGAATGCATAAAATTTACCAAATTTTGCAGGCAATCATAGACTCAACTCGACAATAGTCTTAGAATGCGTGTTCAAGAAGATGCTGCTTCCGCAGTGTTGATGCATAAAGATTTATACATTGGGAAGAACCTGCGGTTCCTCCCATTTTTATGTGCGCGCATTTTTTTGAAACTGGAGACATTGTGCCCAAACCCGCATTACTCGCATTGCAAGATGGAACCCTTTTCAGGGGTGTCTCAATTGGTGCCGAAGGAACATCCGTCGGCGAAGTGGTATTCAATACCGCAATGACCGGTTACCAGGAAATTCTCACCGATCCATCCTACTGCCAGCAACTGATTACCCTGACTTATCCGCATATTGGTAACACTGGTGTTAATGCTGAGGACGAGGAAGCCACCCAAATTCATGCCAGTGGTCTGATTATTCGCGACCTGCCGCTGGTGGCCAGCAGCTGGCGCAGTGAATCGTCGCTTGAAGATTATCTGGTTAAACGCAATGTAGTCGCAATCGCGGATATCGATACGCGCAAACTGACTCGATTGCTACGCGATCAGGGGGCTCAATCCGGTGCTATTGTTGCGGGGAATGATATTTCCGAAGAAGAGGCCGTCGCTGCCGCCCGTGGTTTTGGCGGTCTTGCGGGCTGCGATCTGGCGCAGGTCGTATCAACCGCTAAAAGTTATTCCTGGACCCAGGCGACCTGGTCGCTGGAATCCGGATATACGGTGAACCTGAATTCCCGAGTCCACGTGGTTGCCTACGACTACGGAATCAAGAAGAACATTCTGTGCATGTTGGTTGATCGCGGCGCCCGTGTCACCGTGGTGCCAGCAAAAACCCCGGCCGAGGAAGTACTGGCTTTACAACCGGATGGGGTTTTTCTTTCGAACGGTCCCGGCGATCCCGAACCCTGTGACTATGCCATTGAGGCGATCAGCGAGATACTAGAGACCGAAGTTCCGATTTTTGGCATCTGCCTGGGCCATCAATTACTGGCCCTGGCCAGCGGAGCGAAAACAGTGAAAATGAAATTTGGGCACCACGGCGCCAATCATCCGGTACAGGACCTGAACACACGAGTAGTCATGATTACCAGTCAAAACCATGGTTTCGCCGTTGATGAGCAGAGTCTCCCGGGTTCGCTAAAAGCAACACATCGCTCGTTGTTCGACGGTAGTTTGCAGGCGGTTGAGCGACTCGACAAACCTGCCTTCAGTTTTCAGGGGCATCCCGAAGCGAGTCCGGGTCCACATGACGTTGCTCCCATGTTTGATCGATTTTTCGCAATGATAAACGCCTATCAGGGGCGGGAGGGAGCTGCCTGATGCCACGTCGACAGGATCTGGATTCGATACTGATTATTGGCGCCGGCCCGATTGTTATCGGGCAGGCTTGCGAGTTTGATTATTCCGGTGCACAGGCCTGTAAAGCCTTGAAAGAAGAGGGGATTCGGGTCATCCTGATCAATTCCAATCCCGCCACCATCATGACTGACCCGGCAACAGCCGATGCAACCTATATAGAACCGATTCACTGGACTGTAGTTGAAAAAATAATCGAAAAGGAAAGACCCCGGGCACTGCTGCCGACCATGGGTGGGCAAACAGCGCTTAACTGTGCGTTAGACCTGGTACGCGAAGGGGTTTTGCAAAAATACGACGTGGAAATGATTGGCGCGACACGCGAAGCAATCGACATGGCCGAAGACAGGGAGAAGTTCCGCCGTGCGATGACCGAGATTGGTTTGAAGACACCCAAGGCCTTTATTGCGCATAGTCTCGAAGAAGCCTGGCAGGGACAATCGCAAATAGGGTTTCCGGTCATAATTCGGCCTTCGTTTACCATGGGCGGAAGCGGTGGAGGCATTGCCTATAACCGCGAAGAGTTCGAGGACATTATCCGTCGCGGACTCGATTTGTCGCCGACTACCGAAGTGCTGATTGAAGTTTCGGTACTGGGGTGGAAGGAATACGAAATGGAAGTGGTGCGCGACAAGAACGATAACTGCATCATTATCTGTTCGATTGAAAACCTCGATCCGATGGGCGTCCATACCGGTGATTCGATAACGGTAGCTCCGGCGCAAACATTGACCGACAAGGAATACCAGATTATGCGTAACGCTTCGCTGGCGGTGTTGCGCAAAATTGGCGTTGAAACGGGCGGATCTAACGTGCAGTTCGCAGTCAACCCCGAAAACGGCGAAATGATTATTATTGAAATGAACCCGCGCGTATCCCGTTCGTCAGCGCTGGCCTCGAAGGCGACAGGATTTCCGATCGCCAAGGTGGCGGCAAAACTGGCTATCGGATATACGCTGGATGAGTTACAGAATGATATTACAGGAGGTGCTACCCCGGCCTCCTTCGAGCCCAGTATCGACTATGTCGTAACCAAGATTCCGCGCTTTACCTTTGAAAAATTCCCACAGGCTGATGATCGACTGTCAACCCAAATGAAATCGGTTGGTGAAGTCATGGCTATCGGTCGCAACTTCCAGGAGTCGTTTCAAAAAGCGCTGCGCGGACTTGAAACCGGTGTCTTCGGACTGGACCCGATTGTCGATCAAAAGCAGGACCCGAAATTGCTCGAAGACCTGTATCGTACCGAGTTGCGTCTGCCAGGGGCCAAACGTATCTGGTATGTGGCCGACGCCTTCCGCTCGGGATATAGCCTCGAACAGATATTTGAACAAACCGCTATCGATCCGTGGTTTCTGGTACAAATTGAAGACCTGATCAAGATTGAAAAAGGACTTGCCGGGCGAAACCTCGATTCACTGACCGCTGATGAAATTCGGCAGATGAAGCGCAAAGGATTTTCTGATCGACGACTGGCTGACTTGCTCGATTGTAACGAACTGAAATTTGCCGAAAAGCGCCGCGCGCTGGATATTCGACCGGTGTACAAGCGGGTCGATACCTGTGCTGCCGAGTTCGCCTCGAGTACCGCCTACCTGTATTCAAGTTATGATGAGGAATGCGAGGCTGAACCATCAACGCGCGACAAAATTGTGGTGCTGGGTGGAGGGCCGAATCGAATCGGGCAAGGCATCGAGTTTGATTACTGTTGTGTGCATGCGGCATTGGCAATGCGGGATGACGGTTATGAAACCATTATGATCAACTGCAATCCCGAAACCGTGTCGACCGATTACGATACCTCGGATCGTCTTTATTTTGAGCCACTGACCTATGAGGATGTGCTCGAAATAATACATCTCGAAAAACCGAAAGGTGTGATCGTCCAGTTTGGCGGTCAGACTCCGTTAAACCTGGCACGGGCGCTGGAAGCAGCGGGGGTTCCCATTATCGGCACCACTCCGGATTCGATAGATCTTGCCGAAGACCGCGAACGGTTTCAGCAGATGATTCACAAACTTGGGCTGTTACAACCCCCTAACCGGATTGCTTATGATGTATCGAGCGCGCTCGACCTCGCGCAACAGGTCGGGTTTCCGTTGGTGGTCAGGCCCTCTTATGTACTAGGTGGCCGGGCGATGGAAGTTGTTTATGACCAGGACGATCTCGAACGATATATGCGTGCAGCGGTCAAGGTTACGCGTGACTCCCCGGTGTTGCTGGATCGGTTTCTGGATCAAGCGGTAGAAGTTGACGTCGATGCGATCTGCGATGGTGAACAGGTTTTGATCGGAGGAATGATGGAACACATAGAACAGGCGGGGGTCCATTCAGGCGATTCAGCCTGCTCTTTGCCGCCTTATACCCTGTCAGCCGAAATCCAGCAGCGTATGTGTGAACAGGTCGAAGCAATGGCTACAGAACTCAAGGTCGTCGGATTGATGAATACCCAGTTCGCGATCAAGGGGGACGAGATCTACATACTCGAAGTAAATCCGCGCGCGTCCCGTACCGTACCATTTGTGTCCAAGGCGACCGGCATGCCGCTGGCCAGGATTGCGGCACGTTGTATGATAGGGCAAAGCCTCGAAAAACAGGGATTCACCCGTCAGATTATCCCTGATTTCGTGTCGGTAAAAGAGTCGGTGTTCCCGTTTGCCAAATTTCAGGGAGTCGATCCGATACTCGGCCCGGAGATGAAATCAACTGGCGAAGTAATGGGTATAGGGCGCTCTTTCGCTGAAGCTTATGCCAAGGGAATGATGGCAGCCGGCAGCAAAATTCCGAGACCAGGCACGGCATTTTTGAGCGTGCGTGAAACCGATAAAAAAGCAATCGCGGAGCTGGCGCGGGAACTGCACGAGAAAGGTTTCAATTTGGTTGCAACCGCTGGCACAGCAAAGGTTGTGCGCGAGGGTGGGATCGAATGTAAACAGGTCAACAAGGTTAAGGAAGGTCGACCGCATATCGTCGACATGATTAAAAATGACGAAATAGTATTAATCGTAAATACCACCGAAGGACGATCGGCAATTGCCGATTCATACACCATTCGGCGTGAGGCAATAATGCGCTCGGTGTGTTATACAACCACAATGTCGGGCGGCAAGGCGACCAGTCAGGCTATGGACTATCGTGAAATAGAGGAAGTATATTGCTTGCAATCACTACATTAGGCAAGTTGTCATGAATCAGATACCGATTACTGCAGTAGGCGCGCAGAGGCTTAAACTCGAGTTGAAAGAACTGAAATCGGTCAAGCGACCGGCGGTCATCGATGCGATTGCGACTGCGCGTGATCACGGGGATTTAAAAGAGAACGCGGAATATCACGCGGCACGTGAGGAACAGGGCTTTATCGAAGGACGAATTTCCGAGCTGGAGTCGTCATTGTCTAATGCGCAGATAATAGATATTACCCAATTAAATCAGGGTGATCGGGTAGTCTTCGGTTGTACTGTTGAATTAATCGAAGTCGAAAGCGAAGCCGAAGTGACTTATCAAATTGTCGGTGACATCGAAGCGGATATCAGTAAAAACCGGATTGCGATCAGTTCGCCGATCGCGCGCGCGTTAATCGGCAAGGAAGAAGGGGAGGACGCGATCGTCGAAGCACCCGGTGGTGCGCGCGAGTATGAAATCACGGCTATCCATTACCGCTAGAGCAGTCACTGGCTCGTCATCCTGGCATAACGATCATTGTCCGGGTTTCGACGGTAAATAACAATAACGCTACCAATCGATTCGACCAGACTGGCCGAATGTTGCTGACAGATCAATTCGCCTAATTCGCGTTTGCCAGATCGGTCCAGGGTGGGAATGCGAAGTTTCAGGAGTTCATGATGCGTTAGTGCGGCATCAATCTCCGTGTGCAGGTTTTCGCTTAAACCTTTTTGGCCTATGATAACTACCGGCTTTAGCTTGAGGCGATGCCCTTCAGCTCGTAGTTGCTTGATTTGTCCCCGGTTTAAAGTCATGTTGCAGGTCACCATTAGGGCTATGGGCGGTAAAGGCGCGCATCTTATCACAGCATCAGGAGCCTGTCGGACTTAGGATAATTGATTTGTCACGATCAAAGTCGAGTAAGCGCTGGTTGCAGGAGCACCATCAGGATGCATTCGTGCATAAAGCACGTGAGCAGGGATATCGGTCGCGCGCGGTTTACAAGCTGATCGAGATCCAGCAAAAAGATCGAATTTTGTTTCCAGGAGCCTACGTTCTTGACCTGGGTGCAGCTCCGGGTAGCTGGAGTGAGTATGCCATTCAGTTGGTTGGTAGCCAGGGGAAAGTAATCGCGCTGGATCTGTTGCCAGTAGAGGCAATAGCCGAGGTCGATTTTCTGCAGGGAGATTTTACCGAACAGGAGACACTTGAGCGGTTGATCAAGCGGATCGGTGATCGGCGGGTTGACCTTGTATTATCAGATATGGCCCCCAATTTGAGTGGCATGGATAGTGTCGACCAGCCCAAATCGATGTATCTGGCTGAACTGGCATTTGAGCTAACCCGTGATTTTCTTGAGCCACGGGGCACGTTTGTTATTAAATTATTTCAGGGAGAAGGATTTGAGGAACTCGTTTCTACGCTACGACTGGGGTTCAAATCGGTCAAGTTTCGCAAGCCGGACGCGTCCAGAGATCGATCCAGTGAAATTTATGCGGTATGTAAGAATCTAAAGTGAGCGGCCCCAGGTAAACAGCAGCATATTTGGCGCCAGCGAGGGCTGGATCACGGAAAATGCGCTAGTATCTGGTACCAATAGCAGTAAAATAAAACCGGATTAAACCGTCCAATTAAGCTAAAAGCAGGTGTAATAGTGAACGATGTTGTAAAGAATTTAGTACTGTGGATTGTTATCGCGGTAGTTCTATTGTCGGTATTCCAAAGTTTCGGGGGGCGAGGTCCTAGTGCCCCGACCCTTATTTACTCGGATTTTCTAACCCAGATCAAGCAGGGCCAGGTGCGGGAAGTCACTATAGAAGGTCAGAATATCAGCGGAAAAATGATTACAGGAACGCCGTTTACTACTTACAGCCCTGAAACCAATAACAGTGCACTGATCGGTGATCTGGAAGCTGCCGATGTCTCAATTATGGGAAAACCGCCTGAACCTCCCTCACTGCTTGGGCATATGTTTATCAGCTGGTTTCCTTTTGTCGTCCTGATCGGTCTGTGGATATTTTTCATGCGCCAGATGCAAGGTGGCGGTGGCCGTGGTGCCATGTCATTTGGTAAAAGCAAAGCGCGCCTGCTGGGCGAAGATCAAATAAATATCGGTTTCAATGATGTTGCTGGTGTCGACGAAGCCAAGGAAGAAGTCGCCGAACTGGTTGAATTTTTACGTGATCCGTCGAAGTTTCAAAAGCTCGGCGGCAAGATACCGCAGGGGGTGCTGATGGTCGGCGCTCCGGGCACTGGTAAAACTTTGCTGGCCAAGGCGATTGCCGGTGAAGCCAAGGTACCCTTCTTTACCATTTCCGGCTCTGATTTCGTAGAGATGTTTGTCGGTGTCGGTGCGTCGCGGGTACGCGATATGTTTGAACAGGCGAAGAAACACTCTCCCTGCATCATTTTTATCGACGAAATTGATGCGGTCGGACGTCATCGTGGCGCCGGACTTGGTGGTGGTCACGACGAACGTGAACAGACTTTGAACCAGTTACTGGTTGAAATGGATGGATTCGAAGGCAATGAAGGGGTCATCGTAATTGCTGCTACCAACCGTCCCGACGTACTCGATCCCGCGTTGCTACGCCCGGGTCGATTTGATCGACAGGTTGTTGTTCCTCTGCCCGATGTCCGCGGGCGTTCACAAATCCTCAAAGTCCATATGCGCAAGGTGCCCGCGGCTGAAAATGTCGATTCGATGGTAATTGCGCGCGGTACGCCGGGGTTTTCGGGTGCTGATTTGGCCAATTTGGTTAACGAAGCGGCGTTGTTTGCTGCACGTGGCAACAAAAAAATGGTCACCATGGCTGAATTTGAGCGAGCCAAGGACAAGATCATGATGGGTGCCGAGCGCCGATCCATGATCATGAAGGAAGAAGAGAAAAAGTTAACCGCTTATCACGAAGCGGGGCACGCGATCGTCGGTCGCCTGGTGCCCGATCATGACCCGGTTTACAAGGTAAGCATTATTCCTCGTGGGCGTGCACTGGGGGTAACCATGTTTCTGCCCGAAGATGATCGCTATAGCTATAGTAAACAACATCTTGAAAGCCAGTTGTCGAGTTTATATGGCGGACGTATCGCCGAAGAGCAGATTTTTGGCGAAGACGCGGTCACAACCGGAGCCTCTAACGATATCGAGCGTG
>QIJI01000405.1 GCA_003231795.1 Gammaproteobacteria bacterium | reverse complement strand
TAACAACCTGTGATACGCAATGCCCAGACCCTGTTTGATCGCTGGCAACTGGAAAATGAATGGCAGTCTTAAATCTGTCATTGAACTGGTCGAGGGGATCAAGGCTGGGAGCAGTGGCAATGCGGCACTTGCAATCTTCCCCCCATCGATCTTTCTGATGAAAGTTGGCGGTATGCTGGCCGACAGTGAAATTTCGCTCGGCGCACAGAATATCTGTGACCAGGCTGCGGGAGCGTTTACCGGCGAAGTGTCCGCTGCCATGCTGGTTGAAAGCGGATGCCAATATGCACTCGTTGGTCATTCCGAAAGACGGACGCTGTATATGGAGTCCGATGCATTGGTAGCGGCCAGATTTTCGATGGCCGTCTCGTCAGGGTTGACCCCGATTTTATGTGTCGGAGAAACCCTGCAAGAGCGCGAGCAGGAAGCTACCGAAAATGTCGTTGCCCGGCAACTTGATGCGGTAATTGATGTCCACGGGATCGCCGCTATCGGGCAGGCAGTGATTGCCTATGAACCGGTATGGGCGATTGGTACCGGTCAGGTAGCAAGTCCCGAACAGGCCCAGGCAGTTCATCGGTACATTCGCGATAAACTGGCCCTGACGGATGCGAAAATCGCATCTAAGGTTCAAATTTTATACGGTGGCAGCATGAACCCGGCCAATGCGGCGGAATTGTTGTCACAACCCGATATTGATGGCGGTTTGATCGGCGGTGCTTCGTTGAAGGCCGATGATTTTCTTGCCATCGCACAGTCGGCCTAGAGAAGAACTAGAGAAGGCTTATGGAAAATATAAACAGTATATTATTGGTAGTTCAGGTACTGCTGTCGGTCTCACTGATCGCATTGATCCTGATTCAACATGGTAAAGGCGCAGATGCAGGTGCCGCTTTCGGCAGTGGCGCATCCGCTACCGTATTTGGCGCACGGGGTTCTGGCAATTTTCTCACTCGCACAACCACTGGTGTGGCAATCCTGTTTTTTATCGTGTGTCTGTCGCTGGCCTACCTTTCAAGTAACCGTGCTGCACCTGACGGCGTTACCGGAAGTGTCATAAACCAGACTGGAACTTCAACTCTGGATGGCAGCGATAATCGTCCGCAGATTCAGACTTACCCCCGGTCGAGTAACCAGGGTTCCCAGCCGATGTGGTGGAATTGGTAGACACGCTATCTTGAGGGGGGAGTGGCGAAAGCTGTGCCGGTTCGACTCCTGCCATCGGCACCATACAAATTGAACTGACCTGCTGGCTCGGGTCGGTTCAGATATTCTCTAGCCCGCATTTCTCACCAGCTTTCGTCGCGATATGCACATGGATGTGCAGCGCGATGCGGCGTTCCGATCCGGCGCCCCGGAGTAGAGCAATGCAGCGGTCCGACGTATCGGAGCAATTGCCGAGACGGCGAAAGGCTGGTGGGAAATGCGGGCTCGGGTCACCTGCGTGTTTAAATTTAAGACACAGCGATGGTTTCGAGGGCAGCCCTGAGATTTCTTGACACTATATAGGTGCCACAATAGACTGGCGCCACGCATCCAACGTGAAGCTTTGCGGGGCCATAAACACACATGTTAGGAAATTATTTACCGATACTGATATTTATGTGTTTAACACTGATTATGGGCTCGGTATTCATAGTGTTGGGCAAACTTCTCGGGCCGTCCCACCCGGATGCAGAAAAAAATTCCCCCTACGAATGCGGTTTCGAGGCTTTTGAAGATAGCCGCATGAAATTTGACGTGCGCTATTACCTGGTTGCCATTCTGTTCATTATATTTGATCTTGAAATTGCGTTTTTATTCCCCTGGGCCATTGTGCTCGATGAGATCGGTACATTCGGCCTGGTAGCCATGGCAATGTTTCTTGGCATACTGGTTATCGGGTTTATTTACGAATGGAAAAAAGGAGCGCTGGAATGGGAATAGAAGGCGTTTTCGAAAAGGGTTTCATGACCACCACAGCCGACAAGCTGATTAATTGGGCACGTACCGGTTCGATGTGGCCGATGACTTTCGGCCTGGCCTGTTGCGCGGTGGAAATGATGCAGGCGGGTGCGTCGCGTTATGATCTCGACCGATTCGGTATTATTTTCCGGCCCAGCCCACGTCAGTCGGATGTGATGATTGTTGCCGGCACACTGGTTAACAAAATGGCACCTGCACTGCGCAAGGTCTATGACCAGATGGCTGAGCCTCGCTGGGTTATCTCGATGGGTTCATGTGCGAATGGTGGCGGTTACTACCATTATTCCTACGCCGTCGTACGTGGCTGTGACCGGGTAGTGCCGGTCGATATTTATGTTCCTGGATGCCCCCCGACGGCTGAAGCGCTGTTGTATGGCATCTTGCAGTTGCAGAACAAAATCAAACGCACCAATACCATAGCTCGCTAACATGTCGAATTCTATACAGCAACTGGCTGATTCACTGTCTGCGGTGTTTGCCGAAAAGCTGGTATCTGTCGAAATTGAATTCAATGAGGTCAGTATCGAAGTGACTCCCGAAAATCTGCTCGAGGTCACAACCGAACTACGCGATAATCCTGAATTTGAATTTCAGCAACTCATCGATCTCTGCGGGGTCGATTACTCTCAGTTCGGGCAGGACGAATGGCAAACAGATGATGCCAGTCGGGCAGGCTTCGGGCGCGGCGTTGACGCCGCAACCAGTAGCGGACGGCTACAGTTCGGCGATGAGCTTGAATCGCTGACGCCACCGGGCAGGCGCTTTGCTGCGGTTTATCATTTGCTCTCTTATGTCTTTAATCGACGCCTCCGCATACGTGTATTTGCCAGCAACGATGATTTTCCTGTGGTACCAACGGTTACCGAGGTGTGGAATTCGGCCGACTGGTACGAACGTGAAGCATTCGATCTGTTGGGCATTCTGTTTGACGGACACCCCGATTTACGCCGCATCCTGACCGATTACGGATTTGTCGGCCATCCTTTCCGCAAGGATTTTCCTATGATTGGCAATGTCGAGATGCGCTATGACCCGGAGAAACGTCGGGTTATTTATGAACCGGTCACGATCGAACCGCGAGTCCTGGTGCCACGGGTGAGACGTAATGATCACCGCTACCTGGAAGATGTCGGGGAAGATACCGAGGACGGGGCCGACGATGCCTGAAATCAAGAATTACACGCTTAATTTCGGACCCCAGCATCCGGCAGCGCATGGTGTATTACGCCTGGTGCTTGAAATGGATGGCGAAGTGATCGAGCGCGCCGACCCCCATATTGGCCTGTTACATCGCGGTACCGAGAAGCTGGCCGAAACCAAGCCTTACAACCAGACCATTGGTTACATGGATCGGCTCGATTATGTATCGATGATGTGCAACGAGCATGGTTATGTAATGGCGATCGAAAAAATGCTGGATCTCGAAATACCCGAACGAGCGCAATATATTCGCGTCATGTTCGATGAAATCACGCGAATCCTTAATCATCTGATGTGGATCGGAACCCATGCGCTCGACGTTGGCGCGATGACGGTGTTTCTGTATGCGTTTCGCGAGCGCGAAGATTTAATGGATATGTATGAAGCGGTATCGGGTGCCCGCATGCATGCGACTTATTACCGCCCGGGAGGTGTTGCGCGTGATCTGCCCGACGCGATGCCGCAATACCTTGAGAGTCGTTGGCGCAGCAAGAAGGAAGCCGATCGTCTGAACCAGAATCGACAGGGCAGCCTGCTCGATTTTATCGAGGATTTCTGCCGTCGATTCCCGCGCTATGTAGACGAATACGAGACTCTGCTGACCGACAACCGAATCTGGAAACAGCGTACCGTTGGAATCGGTGTGGTTTCGGAAGACCGCGCCTATCAACTCGGTTTTACCGGCCCGATGTTACGTGGATCGGGGGTGGAATGGGATTTACGCAAGAAGCAACCCTACGAAGTTTACGATAAAGTCGATTTCGACATTCCGGTCGGCACCAATGGAGACTGTTATGATCGCTATCTGGTCAGGGTCGAAGAAATGCGTCAGTCGAATCGGATTATCACACAATGCATCGACTGGTTACGGGTTAATCCTGGGTTATCGATGACCGAAAATCACAAGGTCGCAGCGCCCAGACGCGAAGCGATCAAAGCTGATATGGAAGGTCTGATCCATCACTTCAAATTGTTTACCGAGGGTTATACTCTGCCGCCAGGGGAAGTTTATGCCAGCGTCGAGCATCCCAAAGGTGAGTTTGGCATTTACCTGATTTCCGATGGTGCCAATAAGCCGTATCGGGTCAAGATCCGTGCGCCTGGGTTTGCCCATTTGTCGAGCATGAATGAAATGGCCCAGGGCCACATGCTGGCCGATGTTGTTGCGATCATCGGTACCCAGGATATTGTATTTGGTGAGATCGATCGATAATGGCCAATGATACTGGATCTGAAACGAACCCGCTCTGTGCTCATACGCGTGAAGCGATTGACCATTGCCTGGCTAAATTCCCAGCCGAGCAGAAAAGATCAGCAGTATTGCAGGCGCTGAGTAGCGCGCAGCACCAGAACCAGGGGTTTTTAACCACCGAATTAATGGATGCGGTGGCTGAGTATCTTGATTTGCCGGCAATCCATGTCTACGAGGTTGCGTCGTTTTACTCGATGTATGAAACCCGTCCCGTAGCGCGCCACAATGTCGCGATATGCACCAATATTTCGTGCATGTTAATGGGGTCGGAAGGCATCGTTGCGCATGTGGAGAGCAAGCTTGGTATCAAGATTGGCGGGAGCACCGAAGATGGACGCATTTACCTGAAATGTGAAGAAGAGTGTCTGGCCGCGTGCGCGGGTGGACCGATGATGCAGGTAGATCATGTTTATTATGAGAATCTGACGCCTGAAAAGGTTGACGAGATTCTGGATGGTCTGGATTAGCTATGACTAACGAGGTTTGTTTTGCAACACGGCAGTTCGACCAACCCTGGTCGATGGACAGCTATGTAAAAACCGGTGGCTACCAGGCCTTGAAAAGAATAATGATCGAAGGAGTGTCGGCCGAGGACGTGATCGAAGAAGTCAAGGCTTCGGGTTTGCGTGGCCGGGGTGGCGCCGGCTTCCCAACCGGATTGAAATGGAGTTTCATGCCGCGTAATGCACCCGGACAAAAATATATCATTTGTAATTCGGATGAATCCGAACCTGGCACCTGTAAAGACCGCGATATTCTTCGCTTTAATCCGCATGCGCTGGTCGAAGGCATGGTGATTTGCGGTTATGCCATCGGAGCTACCGTGGGTTACAACTATATGCGTGGAGAGTTTATGGATGAACCCGCGATCCGATTCGAGGCTGCGCTAAAAGAAGCTTACGAAGCCGGTTATCTGGGTAAAAACATTCTTGGCAGCGGGGTCGACTTTGATCTCTATGCGACGCTCGGTGCCGGTGCCTACATCTGTGGTGAAGAAACAGCCTTGCTCGAGTCACTCGAAGGCAAAAAAGGTCAGCCACGATACAAACCCCCGTTCCCGGCTAATTTCGGACTCTATGGTAAACCCACTACGATTAACAATACCGAGTCACTGGCTTCGATACCTTCGATCATGCGTAACGGTGCCCAATGGTTTGCCGACCTCGGAATTCCAAACAATGGTGGGGTAAAACTGTTTTCCATGTCGGGACATTTAAATAGCCCGGGCAATTTCGAGATCAATATGGGCACGCCGTTCAAGGACCTGCTCGCGATGGCCGGTGGCATGAAAGATGGTCGGCCATTGAAAGCGGTAATTCCCGGGGGTTCTTCGGTGCCGATATTGCCAGGCGATGTGATGATGGAATGCACCATGGATTACGATTCGATTGCCAAGGCTGGTTCGATGCTGGGTTCCGGTGCGGTTATCGTGATGGATGAAAGCACCGATATGGTGGTCGCATTGCGCCGAATTTCGCGCTTTTATTTTTCAGAATCCTGTGGCCAATGTACTCCCTGCCGTGAAGGTACCGGGTGGTTGTATCGCATGCTGACGCGTATTGTTGAAGGCAAAGGCAGGCCGGAAGATATTGAACAACTGGAAGAAGTGTCGCACAAGATAGAAGGGCGAACCATATGCGCGTTGGGGGATGCGGCCGCAATGCCGGTATGGAGTTTCATCAAACATTTCCGCCACGAGTTTGAATACTACGTCGAGCACAAACGCTCGATTATTGATAATGCAGCATAGTGCACACACTAACCGAGACTTGATTGGATTATGGGCGACAGCATAACAGTCACGATTAACGGAAAAGAGATAGAGACGCAGCCCGGGCGCCTGTTGATCGACGTGGCTGACGAAAATGATATCGTAATTCCGCGATTCTGCTATCACAAGCGCCTGTCGGTGGCGGCCAACTGCCGCATGTGCCTGGTCGAAATCGAACGTTCGCCCAAACCGATGCCTGCCTGCGCCACCCAGTGCATGGACGGCATGGTGGTACAGACCCGTTCTAAAGGCGCTATTGCCGCGCAGAAATCGACCATGGAATTCCTGCTCATTAACCACCCGCTCGATTGCCCCATTTGTGATCAGGGTGGAGAGTGCGAGTTGCAGGATGTGGCCATGGGATTTGGTGACGGTATATCCAAATATACCGAACAGAAACGCGTCGTGATGGACAAGAACATCGGCCCGTTGATTGCGACCGATTTTACCCGTTGCATTCATTGCACGCGATGTGTTCGATTCGGTGATGAAATCGCCGGAATGCCCGAGCTCGGCGCGACTGGACGCGGCGAATTTGTGGAAATTGGCACTTATATCGAGAAATCGATTGTGTCGGAATTGTCCGGTAACGTGATTGATATCTGTCCAGTCGGTGCTTTAACCGCAAAGCCGTCTCGCTATACCGCCCGCCCGTGGGAATTGACCCAGCATGCTGCCGTCTCGGCACACGACTGTATAGGCTCCAATACCTTCGTACATACCCGCGGCAAGGATGTCATTCGCGTGGTGCCACGCGAGAATGAATCCATTAACGAATCGTGGATATCTGATCGCGATCGATTCAGTTACACCGCGGTTAAGGCCGAAAAACGAATTAACCAACCCTTGCTGCGTGACCAGGGTGAACTCAAGCCTGTCGATTGGGAGACAGCTCTGAATGCCGCAGCCGAAAAAATGTCACAGGCCAACGGAAATCTGGCGACTTTGATTAGTCCTCAGTCGACCCTGGAAGAACATTTTCTGGCGCAAAAGCTGACCCGTGGACTGGGGTCGGGCAATATCGATCATCGTCTGACCCAGGTTGATTTCTCCGCGCAGCAACAATCTGCGGTAATGCCGTGGTTGGGGCGTTCGCTTGAATCAGTCGAATCACTTGATGCGGCCCTGATTGTGGCTGGCAATCTTCGTTATGAACAGCCACTACTTTCGCATCGACTGAGGAAGGCGGTAATCGGTAATAATGCGTCTGTATCGGCGATTGGGCATTTGCGCGATCAGTATAATTTCAAATTGCAATCTGAGCTGGTCGGTTCCGCGGTACAACTGGTTTCGGATCTTGGCGCGGTGGCAAAAGTGGCGGCCGAAATCAGTAACAGGGCATTGTCCAGCCGACTGGCCAAACTGTTATCGGCCTGCGAGCCGGACGATAACCACCGTAGCATTGCGACAGCACTGATTGATGCTGGCAATGCTGCACTCATTGTTGGAGTTCAGGCCTTATCGCATCCAGATTACTCATTGATTCAGGAATTTTGTGAATCGATAACTGCTGCCAGCGATGCCACATTGGGTTATCTGTCGCTTTCCGCGAATAGTGCTGGTGCCTGTCTTGCCGGGTCGACACCTCATCGGGGTCCGGCAGCAAGCCCGCTGGATCAGGCCGGTGAAAACGCGTCGCAAATATTGTCCAGTCAACACAAGGCATTACTTGTCTTCGGCCTGAACCCGTTACTGGATACCCCTTCGGTAGCGCCATTATCGGATAGCAATGAATCGATTATTTCGATTAGCTGTTTTGATAACGATTTTATTCAACAGCAGGCGGATGTAGTTCTGCCATTGGCATCGATTCTCGAGACTTCCGGAAGTTTTGTTAACGTTGAGGGTTTGTGGCAAAGTTTTAAAGGCTGTATCGCGACTCGCGGCGAAAGTCGCCAGGGCTGGAAAATCCTGGCAGCACTCGGCCAGGTACTATTGCCGACTGAATTCGAATACCAGGATTCAATCAGTATTCGTAACGAGTTGAAAGCAATGTGTAGCGACGTTGCGCTGAGTAATCTATGTGGCATCAAGTCTGGCCGCAAAAAATTGCCTGAAACGCCCAGGTCGGCGCAGAAAATCGGGCTGCAGAAAATCGGACACACGCCGATCTACGCCAGCGACGAAATGGCCCGTTTGTCAGCTTCCTTGCAGGCGACCGAATTAATGAAATCGCAATCGGCGGTAGTGATAAACCGTTCCCAGGCGGAAGAGGCAAAGCTGACGTCCTGTACCCAGGTTCAGATCAAGCAGGGTAAGGGGACCGCGGTGTTGCCTTTGCGTATTGATGAAGCGGTACCCAACGGCTGCGTCTATGTGCCGAGCGGAATCGACGCGGTCAGACATCTGTCTGATGCCTATGGCAAGGTGGACCTGGAGAAAATATCGTGACGGATTTTGCGATGTCGATCTGGGGCTGGTTGCATGAGTATGTGCAATTCACCATCTACAGCGGTGTCAAGGCACTGATGATTCTGTTACCGCTGTTTATTGTCGTCGCTTATTACACCTATGCCGAGCGCAAGGTGATTGGTTACATGCAAAGCCGCAAGGGCCCTAATCGCGTGGGTCCCAAAGGGCTGCTTCAGCCTTTCGCGGATATGATCAAACTGATGTTCAAAGAAATCATCATTCCGACCAATTCCAATCGATACCTTTTCATCATTGCCCCGGTTATTACTTTTGCACCGGCAATGGCTGCCTGGGCCGTTATTCCGTTTAACGATACACTGGTGTTTAGCAATATTAATGCAGGCTTGCTGTATATTCTTGCGATGACTTCGGTCGGGGTTTACGGTGTCATCATTGCAGGCTGGGCATCCAACTCAAAATACGCGCTGATTGGCGCGATGCGCTCGGCTGCTCAAATTGTGGCGTATGAAATAGCCATGGGATTCGCGCTGGTGGGTGTCTTGATGGTCGCTGGCAGTCTTAACCTGGGTGAAATTGTAAACAGTCAATCCGGCGGAATCGGCGAATGGTTTTTCATCCCGTTGCTGCCGTTGTTTTTTGTCTACCTTATCTCCGGCGTGGCTGAAACCAATCGCGCACCTTTTGATGTTGCAGAAGGGGAATCCGAGATTGTTGCCGGATTCCACGTCGAATATTCCGGTATGACTTTCGCGGTCTTTTTCCTGGCTGAATATGCCAACATGATTTTGATTGCGATGTTATGTGCGCTGTTGTTTTTCGGAGGTTGGCTCAGCCCGTTTCCGGATTTGGTTGGCGACAGTATCGGCTGGCTATTCGGCAAAACTGCCGTGTTCATGTTGCTATTCCTGTGGTTTCGCGCAACCTTCCCGCGTTATCGCTATGACCAAATTATGCGACTCGGTTGGAAGGTATTGCTACCGGTTACCATTTTCTGGCTCTTTGTCGAAGGTGTAGCCATCTACTTTGAGGTCGGTTTATTCGTTTAATACCATGTTTGCGAAAATACAATTTTACCTGAAAAGTTTTCTCTTCCTGGAACTACTAAAGGGAATGAACGTCACTGGCCGATATTTTTTTCGCAAAAAAATTACCGTCCAGTATCCCGAAGAGAAAACTCCGATCAGCCCGCGTTTTCGCGGGTTGCATGCCTTGCGCCGATACGCCAACGGAGAAGAACGTTGTATCGCCTGCAAATTATGCGAGGCCGTGTGTCCGGCGCTGGCGATTACGATCGAATCGGAACAGCGTGCCGACGGTACCCGCCGTACTACCCGCTACGATATTGATCTGTTCAAGTGTATCTATTGCGGATTTTGTGAAGAAGCTTGCCCGGTTGACGCGATAGTCGAAACCAATATTTTTGAATATCACTTCGAAAACCGCGGCGAAAATATAATGACCAAGGAAAAGTTGCTCGAAATAGGTGACCGTTACGAGACTCAACTGGCCGCAGACCGGTCCGCTGACGCACCTTACCGCTAAGCTGATAACTAATGATTGAGACATTTATATTTTACCTGTTTGCCATTGCCACCGTGGTCTCGGCGACTGCTGTTGTAACGGTGAGGAATCCGGTACATGCCGCGCTGTCACTGGTGTTGACCTTTTTTACCAGCGCGGTGATCTGGATGTCGTTGGAAGCCGAATTTCTGGCCATCATCCTGGTGCTGGT
>QIJI01000166.1 GCA_003231795.1 Gammaproteobacteria bacterium | reverse complement strand
GATCCGGTCTGGAAAGGCCGCTAGGAGTCTGTCGGACTTGGGTAGTCGTAGCGAGGGGAACCCGACCAACGCGTATTCTTCAACCCGGTGATTAGCGACGGTTGCTTCGGGTTAGCTGGTTTCAGCCGGATTACGACGCTGTTTCAGACGGGTCTGAATCGACACACAGTAAAGCAGGATAAACAGTGCAAACAGCACTTCTTTTACCTCGCCGATGTTGATGAAATCGAAGTCGAATGCGGAGAAAAATGGCCGTACCAGTAATACCAGCAAGCCGATAGTTACACAATCCATGGTCGGCCATTGCCAGTAAAACCGATTCGATTCAAGCAGTTCTATTTTCTTGAAGTGACGATAGACGGGAAGTATCACTCCACCGATAAGGATTCCCAATGTTAGCAGTGCTCGTGGCACCTGATCGAATATCGCATTTATGTTATGCAAATTGGTTTCGTTCTGATCATTCAACTCCTTCCAGGTATCGGAGGTACCCCAGCCGAACAAATGTTGACCATAGGAAATTTCTTCGAGCGCAAAATAGGCCGCACCCAGAATCAATAGTACCAACCAGGCCTTCAGCGTCTGTGTCAGCGCTAGCCGTCGTCGGGCCAGTGACAATGAAGAAATACAATAACCAATCGATGCGACCAGGAACAGCACGGTCAGATTTTCGATAATTCCGGCCTCGCCTTTCATAAACCGGTCGCTGCCAAATATGGCAAAACCGAGGAACGGCAGTAAAATCACTGCTAAAGGAATACCTTGATAGGTCAACAGTTTATTATTTTTCATCAGACGATCTCGAATAAAGCGGCGGCACCCATACCACCACCAACACACATCGAAACAACAACGTATTTTGCGCCACGTCGTTTACCTTCGATCAGGATATGCCCGGTCAGACGTGCACCGGTCATGCCGTAGGGATGTCCAATCGATATCGAACCGCCATTGACATTGAAAATTTCGTTATCCAGTTCCAGTGTATCGCGGCAGTAAATAGTCTGGCAGGCAAAGGCTTCGTTGATTTCCCATAAGTCGATATCATCAATGGTGAGATTATTTTTCTGCAGCAATTTTGGGATGGCATAAATTGGACCGATTCCCATTTCCTCCGGTGCATTACCGGCGACCGCCATACCACGGTAAATCCCAAGCGGTGCCAAACCACGTTTTTCGGCCAGTGAAGATTCCATCAGAACACAGGCCGAAGCCCCGTCCGATAACTGACTCGCGTTACCGGCAGTCACACTCCCACCCTCAATAATCGGATTCAGCCCCGCCAATACTTCGAGAGTGGTTTGCGGCCGATTACCCTCGTCTTTCGACAGCGTGGCTTCGCTAAAACTGATTTCACCGGATTCCTTGTCCTTGATTGCCCGGATCGCGCTAATTGGCACTATTTCATCGTCGAAGGCACCTGCCTGCTGGCCCGCGGCGATACGCATCTGTGATTGCAGCGCATATTCGTCCTGCGCTTGACGCGAAATATTAAATTTATCCACAACAAACTCTGCCGTCTGCAGCATCGGCATGTAAGCGTGCTCGGATTGCTGTTTTACGTTCGCATCGGCTTCATCGAAGACCCAGGGGAAATATTGATTCTGGACCGCCGAAATATTGTCCTGCCCACCCGCAACAACAATATCCATACCGTCCACGATGATCTGCTTCGCCGCCGTGGCAATAGCCATTAATCCGGAAGAACACTGACGATCGATGGTCTGTGCAGCTACCGTATTCGGAATTCCCGCAGCCAGCGAAGAAAGGCGCGCGACATTCATGCCGGCGGTCCCGGCGGTTAACACCGCGCCAACAATGACATCATCGATTTCAGCGCCTTCGATACCGGCCCGCTCTACCGCATGCCGTATCGCATGCGCGGTCATTGTCGGCGACTTGATATTATTTAAAGTTCCACGAAAGGCAGATCCGATAGGAGTGCGTGCGGTGGAAACAATGACTGCATCTTTCATAGATAAAATTTCCGCGTTAAGGATTCAACGATTGCTTCTAATGCCGGGGAATTGACCGGTGCCAACCCGGCACAGTGATCCTGTCAGCAGCGCTATAGTAAATTTTTCGAATGCATCTTTAAAGCAATATCGCTACTCATACAAATAGACTGAATTTTCAGACTACCGGACCGGGCCAGGATTTTCCGTCAGCGCGCGCCGCGATCGTTATTTTTCGAGCGCCTGTGACAGTTCATCTATGGTTGCCTGCACCCGATCAGTTATTTCGAGCCCGTCATCGTAAATCGAATCTGCCTGGTCAATGGCGGATTCGATGATAGCGGCCAGCGCCGCGGACTGGTTCTTATTCAGATTCAGGTCAAATCGGGTCAGCGATTGCTTAAGCTCCGCAGCCATATGCGACATCATTAAGCGGCATCGGTCTCTATGGGCCTGTTGCAAATCATCAAAACTCGCCAGACTGTCACGCGTAGCTTCGAGTACCCGGCCCAATAAATCACGTCGTTGATCGAGTAATTTCTGCGTGAGCAAAGACCGAATGCGCACATTCAGGCCTTCCACCAAAATCTCCAGCAGCTTTTGCAGTCGTTGCGTCCGCTCCTGTTCGACCGGCAGTTTACGCACCAGCAATGTTGCGTTATCCGAATTAACCGCGACGCGCGTACCAAAACTGACCACGTGATCCTGTAAGCGCAAGCTCTCCAGAATCTGCCGCTCCATCGGTCGATCGATATTGTCACTGAACCAGATCCGGTTGTCCTCGCCGTCTACCATCAACAGGCTTCCTTCGAGGTCGAGTTTTCGCAGGCACTCGACAACCTGTTCGGCCAGTTCGTCGAGGTCTTTTAACACATGACTCTGGTACAGAAATCTGATCACCACAGCGAGCGCGTCGAAATTGCTCAAATTAACCTGCAGCGCCTCAACCGCCTGATCTGATATCAATTTGAGTTCCAGCTTCTTGCGCTGACTGGTCAGCACGACATCAATTTTCTTTTGTAATATAGCTTCGCTGAAAGGTTTGGTGATGTAGTCATCACCGCCGGCCTCGTAACCGGCCATCAGCTCCGAGTGCGAGGCCAGCGCCGAAATAAAAATAATAGGGATGTCGGAGGTTTCCGGGTCCAGTTTCAGGTTGCGACAGATTTCAAGACCACTGACTCCTGGCATATTGACGTCGAGCAAAATCAGATCAGGTTTTTGTTCCCCTATCTGCTGCAGGCATTCTTCGCCCGAGCTAGCCATGTCGAGAAGATATTGGTCCTGCAATAGCTCTTCCATAATCGTCAGATTAATGGGCTCGTCATCGACACACATTATCTGGGCTTTATCACTCATAAATTGGCATCACTGGTGTGTAAAAATCCGAATCCGGGAAACGGGTAGCCAATGATACAGATTAAAAGGCTACGTTTCGCGCATGAGAGTTCATTTTTACCTTAATATTCTCACTTTATTCTCTATAGTTATCACCTCATGACAACCTCGGTCCGACACTTTGACAACCGCGAAGCGCTGCTGTCCTTCCTCACCGCGCCCGGTCGATATCCAATAGAAGTGTGTGATGGCAGTACGACGCTGGCCGCAGCCCGCTTATTGGAACGCCGTATCGCACTACATCCATATTAGTCGTGCGGGAAAGTCATTTTAGTGAAATTTAATTCACGGAAGAATCAAACGATTTCGGCTAAACTTGGTCGATAAGACTAGCAATTAGTGAGATGCATAGTGCTGGATACAACCGATAACTCGATTGCGGGCATTCAGGCCGATATCAACAAGGCGGTTAACGCAATTGAAACCATTATTCTTGGGAAACCAAACCAGGTCAGACTGGCGGTTTGCTGTTTGATTGCGAGCGGCCATTGCCTGATCGAAGATTTGCCAGGCGTTGGCAAGACGACTCTGTCGCAGTCGATGGCCCAGGTGTTTGGGCTGGCATTCAATCGGATTCAGTTTACCAGCGACTTGCTGCCGGCCGATATTCTCGGGGTTTCGATTTTCGACCCCAAAAAACAGGAGTTCAAATTTCATCCCGGGCCGGTGTTTGCTCATTTCATTCTGGCGGATGAAATAAACCGGGCCACCCCGAAAACCCAAAGCGCCCTGCTCGAGGCAATGGAAGAAAAGCAGGTCACGGTCGAAGGTGAAACTCATCCGCTGGAACAACCATTTTTTGTTATCGGCACCCAGAACCCGCTCGATCAATCGGGTACTTTTCCGTTACCCGAATCCCAGTTGGACCGGTTCATGATGAAAATCCAACTCGGTTATCCCGACCCGGACGCGGAACGCGCTCTGCTTTCCGGAGGCAACCCGCGCGAGTTAATGTACCAAATGCAGCCGGTCGTCAGTATCGAACGTTTCTGCGAAATCCAGGCTGCAGTCGGCGAAATTCATTGCTCCGATGGGTTGTTGCGCTACGTCCAGCATTTAGTTCATGCCACTCGCAATCCCGGGCTTTTTGTCTACGGCCTTTCGCCGCGAGCCGGTCTGGCGGTTGTACAGGCAAGCAGGGCCTGGGCATTGATGGGAGGACGAAATCATGCTGAACCGGGCGACGTTCAAGCGGTATTCGCCGCTATTGCCGATCACCGGTTGACCCCCGCGGAACAGCATTCCAGCCGCAGCATCGACCTGATCAATGGCTTGCTCGAACAAATTGCAATTCCCTGAGGCAGTGTCGTGGTGAGCCTCGCCCCGTCGAAATTTTTCCGCCGCCGTATTGACCGCTGGGTCGATGCCCATAACCCACCGAGCAAGGACAGCATACTGCTGCTTAACCGGCGCCTTTACATCTTGCCGACCCGATTCGGCTACCTGTTTGCGATCATGCTGCTGTTTCTGTTTCTGGCTGCCATTAACTACCAGAACAGCATGGCATTTGTGCTCACCTTCATGTTGACTTCGCTGGCCATTATCAGTCTCTGGTACACCCATAAGAATCTGCTCGGAGTCTCTATCAAGTTACAGATCCCGCGACCCGTTTTT
Organism: Gammaproteobacteria bacterium; assembly: GCA_003231795.1. Classification (GTDB taxonomy): domain Bacteria; phylum Pseudomonadota; class Gammaproteobacteria. The sequence continues at coordinate 4,278 of QIJI01000166.1, read as the reverse complement.
TGCGGGCAGGCCTGCGAGTTCAAGTTTGAAATCAGCCATCCGAATAGTGCATCACGTTACGCAATCGGAATTCAATACGTGCAGGAAACCCCGGTTTACCTCAAGCTTGACCCGCAGCAGTCTACCGAGGCCAGCCTTAAAATCCGTAGCCGGCGGCGAGGTCAATTCAAACCCCAGGGGATTACCATTTTCACGCGTTATCCAACCGGGCTGTTTCATGCCTGGGGCTGGCTCAAGTACGATTTACCCGTCCTAATATACCCGCACCCGGAAAATGACATCAAACTGCAACAAAGCATGGTCGAGCAGTTTGATGGCAAGACCTCCACCAGCACCATCGAAGGAGACGATTTCGCTGGTTTGCGCGAGCATCGGCAAGGCGAATCGCTACGCCATATTTCGTGGAAGGCCTACGCCAGGGGCCAGGGGCTATTGACCAAAACTTTTCAGGGACAGGCACGACCATCGCTATGGATAGACTGGGACCAGATTGAAGAAAACTCGATCGAACGGCGCCTGAGTTTCATGACGGCACTGGTACTGGCAGCCGAAAATGAAGAACAGAAATATGGTCTGAAGTTGCCCGGCATCATTATCGAACAGAGCTTTGGCAACGCCCACAAACATGCCTGCCTGCAGGCGCTGGCCGTTTTCCGACAGGATGACCTGAATCAGCCCTTTAACCTCGATGAGTCTGGATAACGATGGCTGACCACCTGCCTTACCAGTCGATTCATCAGGAAATTCCCAGCCGTTCCAGCGTTTTTGCTGTCTGCTTTTGTTTCCTGTTTTCCATCGCGCCTCATTTTCTGACTCTGCCTCTGTGGGTAATTGCCTTCGTATTGATCGCACTTGGCTGGCGCGGCCTGCAAAACCTCGACAAGGTTCGTGAGCTACCCGGGTGGCTGTTAATTCCATTGGTACTGTTTGGTGGAATCGGTGTATTTGCCGAGTACTGGACCATCGTTGGACGAGACGCCGGACTCGCATTATTGACCGTGATGACATCTTTAAAATTTCTAGAAAGCCGACGTCATCGTGACATGTTGATTCTGGTGTTTTTATGCTACTTCCTGATCGCGACGCATTTTCTTTACTCGCAAAGCATTTTTACCGCCGCTTTAATGTTCGCCACCCTGATTGTTATTACCACGACTCTGGTCACGCTCAATCAACGCGATGACAGCAGCAGTTTGAAAGATCGTTTTGGAGTAGCCTCCCGCCTGGTGGTGATGTCGATACCACTGATGTTGATTTTGTTTGTACTGGTGCCGCGGGTCCCCGGACCATTATGGGGGCTCCCCAACGAACAACGCGGTGGTATTACCGGCTTAAGCGATAGCATGTCGCCGGGGCAGATCAGTAATCTGATACGCAATAATGAAGTCGCCTTTCGAGTCGACTTTGAAGGCGATATCCCGGCGCAGAACCAGCTTTATTGGCGTGGACCGGTTTTGGCCTTGTTCGACGGTTACCGATGGTCGCAGGCTCCGCGCAAGCGCCTCGACATTCTGAGTTTGACGACTTACGACGAGCCAACTCGTTATACCGTGACGCTGGAACCTAACGGGGAACGCTGGTTACTGGCACTGGACGTGCCGACAAAACTGGCCGATGAAAGTATGATGACCGAAGATTTTCAGTTGCTCAGCAATAAAAAGATCAACGACTTGCTGCGTTACGAGATGGAGTCGCGTTTGCTGTATCGCGTTGGAATCATCGAATCGGACGATTATCTCAATCTGACTCGATCTTATCCGCCAGAATTGAATCCGAAAACTATTGCGTTTGGGAAATCGCTGGCACAGCAATACGAAGATCCACAGGAAATTGTTCAACATGTACTTACCATGTATCGCGACCAGGAATTTGTATACACGCTGCAACCACCCGTGCTGACAGGTAACGTATTCGACAAGTTTTTATTTTCCAGTCGTCGCGGATTTTGTGAGCTCTACGCCGGAAGTTTTGCGCTGCTGATGCGCGCCGCCGGTATTCCCGCGCGAATTGTTACCGGTTATCAGGGTGGCGAGTTTAATCGGATCGGCAACTATCTGATTGTACGGCAGTCGGATGCGCATGCCTGGACCGAAGTTTGGATCCGGGAACGGGGCTGGATGAGAGTTGATCCGACAGCGGCAGTTTCGCCAAGCCGAATCGAGCGGGGACTCGATAGCGCGCTTTCCGAGGGTAATTCCAGTTTCAGGATTCAGAATCGAAACCCGATTTTTAGCAACCTGCTTTATAGTTGGGACAATCTTCAACATAGCTGGAACGACTGGGTGCTGGATTACGATCAGCGCAGACAGATGGATTTTCTGAGCCGCCTCGACCTTGGGATCGATAGCTGGGCAGATATGGTGTTTACGATGGTGATTCTGTTGTCTGCAGTCAGCGGTATTTTCTGGCTAGGGGTCTGGTATCGTGAACGCCCGCCACGACCGGAAATTTACGAAATTCATTTCAAACGTCTTTTAAAAAAGCTGGCACGCCGTGGTCTCGAAATTAAGCCGGCCGAGGATACACGCGCTTTTCTGAAACGCGCCCGGCGGGACAATTTTTCTCAATCTGATCAGTTGGCAAACATCGTCGATTTGTATAATCGTATCAAATACGGCAGGCAGGGTGCTTCTGAACTGTCGTTGAACAATCTGCGCACTATGATCAATACGATTCAATAGTCGATTCTTGCAAATATCCATTTTCTGACACTTTCGAAAAATGGACTCCGCGGTCCGACGTATCGGGCTCGGGGGCCGATGTGACGGTAGCTCCACATCAGATCATGTTGCGCAATGGCAGCCCGGTTTTAATTGATGACGATTAAATCCAGTGGAGATCGATTCAGTCGTTCGCAACCATCTTCAGTCACTCGCACGGTGTGACTCAAGGTCATAGCCTGTTGAGTCGCTGAATTGACAAAAATAACATTCAGGAAATACACCATGTTGGTTTCGGCAAGAACTGCATTACCTCGAAAAATCATTGGCCAATCCATCCAGGTCGGAGTAAAGGTGGCGCCGAGTGAATAGCCGCAGGCATTAAATCGATGCTCGGTTAACCCGCTTTCTTCGGCCATACTCGCGTAAATTTCGAACAGGTCACCCATCGCAATTCCAGGGCGCAAAGCCGCTTCACAGGCCTCGATAACTTTAACCGAAATATCATGCATGTGAATTTGTTCAGCGGAGGGTTCGCCGAGAATGATGGTTCGCATCATCACTGAATGGTAGTGGCGATAAGTACCGGCCCATTCGAGAGTCAACTGATCTTGCGCCTGCAAATGCTTTCTTCCCGAAAAGTACCGACATAGCAGCGCATCCTGCCCTGCTCCGATGATGAACTCATTCGCAGGGTAATCACCACCTCCTGAAAAAGTGGCATTATGCATTGCCGCCAGAATATCACCCTCCCAGGCACCGGGTTTGATCAGACTTACAGCAGCATCAAGTGCATCGTCAGCGAGCTCTGATGCTCGTCGTACATACTCAATTTCGCTGTCACTTTTGACGACTCGATGCGCGGTAACCAGATCTGACGCATCTTCAAAAGTGCAGAATCCCGCAGCTTCAGTTTCAAGCCGACGCCATAATTTCGCTGTCAGACCATAGGCATCGTATTCGATACCGAGGGATTTACCTTTAAGTCCATACTCATCAAGTAACGCCACCAGTTCCCGTTGCGGATTACTGTCGGCACCATCCGTCCAGACTCGAATATCTTCAACAACCGAAGTATTTTGGGCCTGCCTCAAATCGGGAGCCCGAGTTATCAAGGCAGTGCGTCCATCGGCGCACAGCACCAAACATTGGAAAAAACAATAACCAAATGTATCGTAGCCGGTTAGGTAATAATCGCTCTCCTGTCGAAAACAGAGCAGCGCAGATAAACCCAGCTCCTGCAATTCGCGGCATACACGATCACGTCGTTGTTGTAGCTCTTTGATGCTGAAATGAATGGCCATACTTGTCCTCTACTCAGTTTGTTTCTGCTATGTTTGTTTCTGCCAGGACAGCTTGAAGTACGAATCCTTGATGTCCGAAATCTGATCACGTAATTGGGCCGCCTGTTCAAATTCTAGATCCCGCGCATGCTGATACATATTATTTTCAAGCTGCTTCAGCTTCGCGTTGAACTGTTTGGCATTGAGTTGATCGTAACGCGGCGCGTCTTCGGCCACACGATCGAACCGCCGCTTGCCCCGCCCCGGTCTACTGTCACCAACATCCATAATATCGGTAACACGTTTGACGATGCCCTTTGGGGTAATATTGTGCT
>QIJI01000443.1 GCA_003231795.1 Gammaproteobacteria bacterium | reverse complement strand
GATAACAAAGATCGCAATTGCGATTCCGATTTGCATGGCCCAGTTGCCCGCATTGTCAGATATCCAGGTAGTGATGTTTTCCATATTGTCTCCAGAGTGTTCAGGTTTTTGTAAACGCTGCCGATTTTCCCATGAGAAGCCCTGTTTATGCACCAATTAATTTTTATGAGGAATAATTGCAATCTTCAGAAAAGTTCTATTATTCTGCTGGTTAAAGTTACACAGTCAAATTGAGGAGCCCCATGGATCTACCTTTTGTAGGCGATACAGTAAACGCATTTGTTGCTGGCTTCCTTTCGGTCGTAGCGACATTATTCGTATTTGCAGTATGCCTTGGCATAATTGCGTTAATCGTGGTTTACATTGTTGACGTCACACAAACCAAGCAGGCAATCCGGCGTAATTACCCGGTGGTCGGTCATTTCCGATATTTTTTCGAACACCTGGGCGAGTTTTTCCGGCAGTATTTTTTCTCGATGGATCGCGAAGAACTGCCGTTTAACCGGGCCGAGCGCTCGTGGGTCTATCGTGCAGCAAAAAATATTGAAACTACCGTCGCTTTCGGCTCGACTCGTGATCTTAGACCGTCGGGAACCAACATATTTGTTAACTGTGCATTTCCTACCCTCGGCGAAGATGCTGTGCCTCCAGGCGAAATAACGATCGGGCCATATTCAGAAAATCCTTACGTTACTCGCTCGCTTTACAATATATCGGGCATGAGTTATGGCGCATTGTCGAGTACAGCCATTACGGCACTAGCCAATGGTGCAAAGAAGACCCGTTGCTGGATGAACACCGGAGAAGGAGGCGTTTCACCTTATCATCTGGCCGCTGGCTGTGATCTGGTAGTACAAATCGGAACTGCAAAATACGGCGTGCGCGATCTGGACGGAAACCTTAGTGACGAAAAGTTGAAGGAGCTAGCTTCGCACGAGCAGATTCGGATGTTTGAAATTAAGCTCAGCCAGGGCGCCAAGCCTGGTAAAGGAGGTATTTTGCCCGGGACCAAAGTAAGCAAAGAAATCGCTGAAATTCGGGGTATCCGGGTAGGCGAAGATTCAATCAGCCCGAATCGACACCCCGATATTAATTCGGTATCCGATTTACTCGATATGACGATACGAATTCGAGAAGTTACCGGCCGACCTGTTGGTTTTAAAACGGTTGTAGGGGCCAGCGACTGGCTTGACGATCTATTTGTCGAAATCAAGCGACGTGGCATCGAGACGGCTCCCGATTTCATCACTGTCGATGGTGCTGAAGGCGGTACTGGTGCGGCGCCGATGCCTTTGATCGACGAAGTGGGTTTGCCACTGCGCGAAGGACTGCCCTTGATGGTCGATAAATTGAATCAGCACGGTTTGCGCGATCGCATCAAGGTCATTGCGTCGGGCAAGCTGGTGCATCCTGCAAAAGTAGCCTGGGCATTATGCATGGGAGCCGATTTTTGTACCTCGGCGCGCGGATTCATGTTTTCGCTGGGATGTATCCAGGCAATGCAGTGCAATAAAAATACCTGTCCCACCGGCATTACGACCCATGACCCGAAATTGCAACGTGGGCTCGATCCGGTAAACAAGGCCGAGCGTGTGAGTAACTTTCAGGATCAGATCGAATACGAAGTCGGTATAATTGCGCACTCTTGCGGCGTTAAGGAGCCGCGCCAGTTACGCCGATTCCATTGCCGGGTGGTGCAGGACAACGGCCGCTCAATTCCGTTGAACGAAATTTATCCCGACCAGACCCCGGTTGAGCCGGTACACGCTTAAGGAGCAATCATGAAAGCAAGTGATCTGTTTGTACGCTGCCTCGAAAACGAAGGCGTCGAGTATATTTTCGGAATTCCGGGCGAGGAAAACCTTGATGTCATGGATTCGATGATTGGCAGCAAAATTAAATTTATTACCACCCGGCACGAACAAGGTGCGGCCTTTATGGCCGATGTGTACGGACGACTGACCGGAAAGGCCGGCGTTTGTCTGGCCACTCTTGGGCCGGGAGCTACCAATCTGGTGACCGGTTTTGCCGATGCCAACATGGACAGGGCACCGATTGTCGCAATTGCCGGGCAGGGCGCGACCACTCGTATGCATAAGGAAAGCCACCAGGTGCTAGACCTGGTTAATTTGTTTGCGCCGATTTCCAAATACAGCGTGCAGATTCGTGAACCCGAAATTATCGGCGAAATTGTGCGTAAGGCGTTTAAAGCGGCCGAAGCTGAAAAGCCCGGTGGAAGTTTCATCGATTTTCCCGAAAACGTGGCTGCAATGCCGGTAGAAGGCAAGCAACCACTCAAGGTACAAAGCGCCAGGCCGCCGGTACCCCCGGCCGATAAAATCAGTCAGGCGGCGGAGATTATTTCCAACGCCCGATATCCGCTGGTGATGGCCGGTAACGGAGTAGTTCGTGCGGATGCTAATGAAGCGCTGGTTGCGTTTGCGGAAAAACTGAATATTCCGGTTGCCACCACATTTATGGCCAAGGGCAGTATTCCGTTTTCGCATGACCTTTCCCTCGGCACTGTGGGCTTGCAGGCTCACGACTATGTCGCCTGTGGATTTGATCGTGCTGATGTGGTGATTTGTATCGGTTATGACATGATCGAATATCACCCGTATCTGTGGAACAAGGAAAAATCCAGCAAGATTATCCATATCGATCTGAGTCCGGCTGAGGTTGACGAGCACTATATTCTTGAATGTGGCGTGATCGGTGACATCGGGGCGGCACTTGAAGGTATTGCCGCAGAAGCCAGTGCGCAACCCGGGTCCCAGGCGCAGACATTACGTGAAACCATTGTCGATGAGCTGACCACCCATGAAAACGACGACTCGTTTCCGATGGTGCCACAACGGATCATCCTCGATCTTAGGAAAGCCCTGCAACCCGAAGATATCGTGGTCAGTGATGTGGGCGCGCATAAAATGTGGGTAGCCCGCATGTATCAGGCAGAACGCCCTAATACCTGTATTATTTCGAATGGCTTCGCTTCGATGGGGATTGGTCTCCCGGGAGCGATAGCCGCGAAACTTGTCTATCCCGAGCGCACTGCGTTAACCGTCACCGGAGACGCCGGGTTTCTGATGAATTCGCAGGAAATCGAAACCGCATTGCGCATCGGTGTTGCAATCGTGATTCTGATCTGGAATGACAGCAAATACGGCCTGATCAAATGGCACCAGGATCGTCGTTTCGGTCGTGATACCCAGATCGAGTTTAATAACCCGGACTTCGTCAAATATGCCGAAAGTTTTGGAGCAAAGGGATATCGCATTGAGTCAGCCGACGAATTGCTGCCGACGATGAAACAGGCTATTGCTGACAATACCGTGGTCCTGATTGATTGCCCGGTCGACTATTCTGAAAATATGAAACTGACTGAAAAACTCGGACAACTTGTTTGTCCAATTTAAGCAATGGATATCAATTTTAAACTGATGGTTCCCGGCGCCAGCGTTGCTGGCCAACATCTGGTTACCTCGCCGTGGGATATGTCGGAAATAGGTGAAGTCCCGACGATTGATGCCGATGGTGCTGAACTTGCAATGCACACGGCTTATTCGGTGTTTCGCGATCGGGACCGATGGTTGCCTCCCGAGCAGCGGATTGCAGTACTGGAAGCCACGGCCAGGATCATGACCGAGCGCTTTGATATGCTTGCCTTCGAAGCAGCCAGCGAAGGTGGTAAACCGTTGCCAGATTCGAAGGTCGAAGTGACTCGCGCAATCGATGGCGTTAAAAATGCGATTGAATGCCTGCGCTGCGACAGTGGCAGGGAAATCCCGATGAATTTGAATGCCGCATCTGCACATCGACTGGCGTTTACCCGGCGCGAGCCCATCGGCGTGGTGATGGCGGTTAGTGCGTTTAATCATCCGCTCAACCTGATCGTGCACCAGGTAGCGCCGGCCATTGCAACGGGTTGTCCGGTTATCATAAAACCTGCAGAGGATACGCCAGTTTCCTGTTTCCGGTTTGTCGAGATATTACGCGAAGCGGGTTTACCCGAGTCGCATTGCCAGGCGGTGATGACCCGTGATCTCGAAGTCGCGTCGCAACTGGTGACTGATTCAAGAGTTGGATTTTTCTCATTTATCGGCAGTGCCAAAGTGGGCTGGATGCTGCGCTCGCAACTGGCCCCGGGCGCGCGCTGCGCACTCGAACATGGTGGCGCTGCCCCGGTGATTATCGCTGCCGACGCGGATCTCGATGATACTTTGCCGTTGATCGCCAAGGGTGGTTTCTATCACGCCGGACAAGTTTGTGTGTCAGTTCAGCGTGTATTTGCACATCGCAGTATCGCACGCAAGGTGGCTGATCGACTGGTAGAACTCTCGCGGGATATGGAAATTGGAGATCCGACGCTCGAAACAACCGACATTGGACCATTGATCCGCCCGCGCGAAGTGGATCGGGTGGAAACCTGGGTTGATGAAGCCGTTGCGCAAGGTGGCGAATGCCTCAGTGGAGGCAAACGGTTGTCTGATACCTGTTATCAAACGACTGTTTTGTTCGATCCACCGGCCGATAGCAAAGTCAGTCAACTGGAAATTTTTGGTCCGGTGGTTTGTGTTTATCCTTATGACGAAATTGATGAGGCGATTCACCGGGCTAACAGCCTCGATGTCGCATTTCAGGCCGCTGTGTTAACGCGTGATATCGATACCGCAATGCACTGTTATCAGAAGCTCGATGCATCAGCCGTGATGGTAAATGATCATACCGCCTACCGGGTTGACTGGATGCCGTTTGCCGGATTACGCCAGTCGGGTCTGGGCGTTGGCGGGATACCATATACCTTCGAAGATATGCAGATCGAGAAAATGATGCTGTTACGCTCGAAGTCGCTCTAATCTGTCGAGATAGGTCCCACTGGAACGAAGAATCTTACTCTGCGTGCACGCCTGATTTGCGTGCGAATTGAGCCTGCATGATGTTCTGGTAGTTACGTATTTGCCGAACGTAGGTGACGGGTTCGGTTCCACGCGCATACCCGTATTTCAGTTCTTTGTAATATTTTTTTTGTGACAGCAGTGGTAAAACTCCTTTCAGATCGAGCCAGTTGTTCGGGTCGAGACCAAGCTCTTCAGCCAGTTTGCGTGCGTCGCGTACATGACCCATTCCGACATTATAAGCTGCCAGTGCATACCACCAGCGATCATCGCCCTGGACATCGTCAGAAATTCGCTTCTCCAGTTTTGTCAGATAGCGCGCGCCGCCCATGATGCTTTGCTCGACATCAAGGCGGCTTGTGACGCCCATTTCTTTTGCTGTGGTTAGCGTTAGCATCATTATGCCACGCACCCCGGTCGGACTCCTGGCGCGCCGGTTCCAGTGAGACTCCTGGTAAGCCTGGGCCGCGAGTAAAGTCCATGGCCGGCCATACTCGTCAGCGGCCTTTTGAAACAGGGGCACAAGGCGTGGTAGTCTGGATTTCATCCGCCGAATGAATGTGCGCATATCAACATAGTCAAATTCGGCGGCATTGTAGTAACGGTCTTACAGTACCAGCAGGCTGCCGTCATTTTCTATTCGGGCCAGCCATTGTTCGATCGAATCTGACAGAATTTCCCATTCAGGGGAAATATTCCAGGCCAGTGACTGATTTTCTTCTAACGTAAAAGCCACCAGCAATTCCGGGTAGAATCGCCGTTTAATGTTGACCTGGCTGGAATTGGCAATGGTGCAATCGATTTCCTTGCGCCACACCAGTTCAAGCAAATCGTCGACATTGGAGTCTTCGATTGAATCCCAGTTCAAATCCGGATACTGCTGTTGTATTTCAAACAGGCGCGCCTCGTAACTTGAATCCGCGATGACCACCAGTTCCTTTTCACTCAAGTCCTCTATATTACGCGGTCGTTTCCCCTGGTTTCGACGACACACAACTTGCACGTCGACATCCTGATAACCGGGCCCGAACAAGTATCCCTGCTCTTCCAGTGGCGGGTAATAGGTCATGCCCGCAGCGGCTATATGTCCCTCTCCCTGTTTAATTGCCTGCAGCACCTGCTGATCGTTTTCGCGAATATCAAGGCGCAGTTTGACCCCGAGAAATTCTGCAAATGAGCTCAGGTAATCGAATTCGGGGCCAGCGAGGGCTCCGTTTACCTGGTACAAAGTAGTCGCAGATTCGCGAGAAATTACCACCAGTTCGCCCGCTTCCCTGAGATCCTCGATGCTGCTGTCGCCGCTAAAATAAAATAGCATCAGGGCAACCAGGAGCAGCAGGCTCCATTGCAGCGGTCGATTCTTCTGCAGCTTTTTCGGCAGTTTTGTTTCGAGCTTTTGCAGAACCCGCCCGAGCGGATGCAAAACCTCACGTTTGAAGGTCTCGCGATTCTCCGCGGTATTAAGCAGTTCAATCAGATCGAGAAGGCTATGCCAGAAAAAATCCAGCGCTGGAATTACCTTTGAGTCGAGTATCTCGATGGCCCAGTTGAATAACTGAAGCAGCAGGTCGACGATGCGCCGAAGCGCTATTGGCACGGTTGTGGTCATAATATTATTTCCGATCAGCATAAACACCCTGATCAATAAATGCCACTACCGGGCGCCGGGATTATCGGTGGCTCAATCCGGTGTGTGCAATGGAACGAGGCGACCTGACACCTTCACGTCGCAGAATATGGATGTCGGATGTGATGATAATCAATACACCGAGCAGGATCGGAAGATCGGGAATCTCCGACCCTATCAGGTAACTTGGTAGCGTTACCCAGATGATCATTACATATTCAAACCGACAGCGGCGTAATCCAGATTGTCGGCATTGCCAATCGATATGAAGGCACCCGGTTTCTCTGTGGCGGGGTTGATTACCGCAAGATCGTTTGGAGTGGTGGGGTATACCCATTCTCCATTGATATCAAATTTTCGAAGTGTTTTCGTTTTTTTAATCTAAAATTCCAAACTTTTAATTGGTGGCGAAGAAAGTAGCAGTTCATCTCGTAACTGTTTTTCTGAAGCCACTAGATCTTCCGCAAAGTGACAGGCGCTCCACTGACGGTTTCCAATATCTCGAATAGCGGGGATTTCTCTGGCACATCGCTCTGGTTCGCCGTTGCCCTGGTAGTACCAGCAACGGGATCGGAACGGACATCCCGGATGCTGTTGCGTTGGTGCGGGAACATCGCCCTTGAGAACGATTTTCTCCAGTCGGTCTTTCGGATCTTCTTGCCAGTCCAAAGTGGCTGAGAGCAGGGCGAGGGTATAGGGATGTGCAGCTTGAGAGAAAAGTGTCCTGGTGTCGGCTAGTTCGACAATTCGACCGAGATACATGACCGCGACCCGGTCACACAAGTATTCAACCACAGCCAGATCATGGGCAATAAAAAGCATTGTCAGTTTTTTTTCTCGCTGAAGTTTTTTAAGCAAATTTAAAATCTGGGATTGAACTGAAACATCGAGTGCACTGACGGCCTCATCCGCAACAATAAATTCGGGTTCGAGCGCAAGTGCGCGTGCTATTCCGACTCGTTGTCTTTGTCCTCCGCTTAATTCATTGGCATAACGATGTGCAAACTTTTCACTTAGGCCAACCGCCTCGAGTAACTCGCTTACCCGAGCCTGTCGTTGTTGTTGATTACCTATCTGGTGTATTTCTAGCGGTTCCTCGATGATTTTACTAATTCTGTAGCGCGGGTGTAACGACGAATAAGGATCCTGAAATATGGCCTGAATTTTTCTACGATACGGAAACATTGATTTTGCTGTCAAATTACTCAGTAAAGTCCCATTGAATCGAATCTCTCCTTCGGTGATCTTCTGCAGACCAAGTAGCGTATTACCCAATGTCGTTTTACCGCTCCCCGACTCACCCACCAGGCCAAGGTTCTCGCTTCTGTGAATATCGAGATCAATTCCGTCAACGGCCCTGAGCAAGCCGGCACCTGGGGATTTGTCAGGATCAGCCGGCATCGGGAAATGTACTTTTGCCCCTTTAATTGATACCAGAGCACTGGATTTTCTATTAGGATCGATAGTTGATCTGGAAAGCTCAGTATTCATTGGTTCTGACTCCATATTCAACCGGGTTGTGACAAAGATATTGGCGACCTGTTTCGACATTGTCATGTTTCATGTCGCATGGATCGATCATGCAGGCTGGAATCGAATTTGTGCAACGCGGGGCGAATGAGCACAGGCTGGGTTTGAGCTTCATGTCCGGGGGTTCGCCTTCGATTGAATGCAATGTTTTCCCATGCATATCTCCTGTAGGCAGACAGGCCAGAAGTGCTTTCGTATATCGATGGCGGGGTGAATTGAGCAGAGATTCTGTTGGACCCGATTCCACTATTTTGCCTCCATACATGACCAAGATTTGATCAGCCATTTCTGCGACAACGCCAAAGTCATGGGAAATAATGATCAATGCAGAATTACTTTGCTTGATGATGTCTTTGAGTAATTCCAGTACCTGGGACTGAATCGTAGGATCGAGTGCAGTAGTAGGTTCATCGGCGATTATGAGCCTGGGCTTTAATGCGATCGCAATTGCAATGACGATTCGTTGTCGCATACCGCCGCTTAGTTCGTGGGGATAGCGTTTAAGAATTGTCGCCGGTTGGGGTATACCTACCTTGCTGATCAGCTTTACCGCCTCGGCCTCGGCCTCCTGCCGGTTGATATTTTGGTGAGCAGTTATTGCCTCGGTAATTTGCACACCTACAGAAAGAACTGGATTAAGACTGCTCATCGGATCCTGGAAGATCATGCCGATTTTGGGACCACGAATGTCGCGCATTTGACGTTCGCTGAATGCCGAGAATTCCAGGCCATCAATACGCATCTGACTTGATTTAATATGAGCAATGGTACTAGGGAGTAGCTTCATAGCCGCTAGGCAGGTGGCGCTTTTACCGCTTCCCGACTCACCCACTATTCCCAGGGTTTCACCAGCCTTCAGGCTGAATGAAACGCCATTAACGGCGAATGTTTCGACACCAGCTCGCGAAAAACTGACTTCCAGATTTTCTATTTCAAATAAACTCTCGCTATTTTTATGTTTGGCTTCAGGCTGGTTAAGCTCCACTATGTCATCCTCAATATCAGCTTAAACTCAGTGCTGTTTCCAACCGGGGGTAAGTTGTTTCGTGAAATTCTGAAGCTTGTGCCGTTAGCCAGTCAACAAATGGTCCCAGTTTGGGACTTTCGAGGCCTTCGTGTTTATGTACCATGTAATAGGCGAATCGAGATTTGACTCCGTGTTTAACGGGGCAGACCAGGGCTCCGCTTTCAATGTCGTCGGCAGCCAGTATTAAACTGCCAAGGGCTA
>QIJI01000231.1 GCA_003231795.1 Gammaproteobacteria bacterium | reverse complement strand
AAGCGGAACCCGAACCGGTCGATCCATTCAAAAAGGTCGTAAAAGAGAAAAAGGCCGGCGCATCGATGGATGATATCAGTGTCCATGGTGTAGGAAACCTGATGACCCAGATTGCCAAATGCTGCAAACCCGTGCCGGGCGATGAAATCGTCGGGTTCATCACCATCAATACCGGTATCTCGATACACAAACGCAGTTGTTCAAATATTCTGTCATTGCCGGAAGAGAAGCGCCAGCGACTGATCGAAGTCGACTGGGGCCAGCAACGTGGATCGGTATATCCGGTGGAAATCAGCGTGACCGCATATCAACGCACCGGTTTGATGCAGGATATCAGCACGATTTTGGCAAACCTGAAGGTCAACCTGCTGAGCATCAAATCCGACACCAACAAACCTGAGCAAATGGTTTACACAAAGATGACGGTGGAGATTCACAGTGTGGATGATCTGGTAGTGATGATGGAGAAATTGTCGCAACTTCCCAATGTACAGGATGTAAAACGGATTGCCTGATGTCTGATCAGCCTTTCACTCGTAAATTCTGTATTGCTCCGATGATGGATTGCTCGGATCGACATAGCCGTTATTTTCTACGCTTGTTTTCCGGCAATATCATGTTGTACACCGAGATGGTGACCGCCGCGGCGATACTCAATGGTGATCGGGATTACCTGCTCGGTTTCAACGCTGAAGAGCATCCGTTGGCGTTGCAGGTGGGTGGATCCGATCCTGAACAGCTTTACCAGGTTGCTAAAATCGGCTGTGACTATGGTTATGATGAAATAAACCTGAATTGTGGATGTCCCAGTGATCGGGTCCAGTCGGGGCGATTCGGCGCCTGCCTGATGAAACAACCCACATTGGTCGCCGAATGCGTGGCTGCAATGAAGTCTGCAATCTCGTTGCCGATTACGGTCAAGCATCGTACTGGCATTGATCAACAGGAAGATTATGATGAGTTTGCTCGATTCGCGAGCGCGCAGATCGATGCGGGTGCCGAAGCCTTGATCGTACATGCCCGCAATGCCTGGTTAAAGGGACTGAATCCAAAGCAGAATCGTGAAATCCCGCCCCTTAAATACGACTGGGTTTATCGTTTGAAACGTGATTTTCCCAATACCGAAATCATTATCAATGGCGGCATCAAGACGCTTGATTCCTGTCTCGAACATTTGCAGCAGGTTGACGGCGTAATGTTGGGGCGTGAGCCTTACCAGCATCCGTATTTGTTACACAATGTAGATCAGGTGATTTTTGAAGAAGACGCGGAACTTCACGATCGAATTACGATGCTGCACCGAGTTTACCCCTATATCGAACGGCAACTCGAGCATGGCCTACCCTTGAACCATATGACACGTCACTTGAGTGGCCTGTTTCATGGCGTACCGAATGCGCGTCGTTGGCGCCGCTACCTCAGTGAAAATGCGCACCAGAAGTCGGCAGGCATCGAGATCTTGCGACAGGCCGAGCAATTGGTAGCCGAAGCCTGATGAAAACAAGCGTCATTACCGCGACAAACTAACGTCTTTCCCGCGCAGGCGGGAATCTTATAACACGCCATCGATATAAGATCCCCGCCTGCGCGGGGACGACAGAGAAGGCTCTGCTGTTATCCAGCGCGTAAATAGACGTAACTGGCGCCCCCGGCACCATCACGTATCTGTGCCGGGCACCAGCCCAGTACTTCGCTGTGACCCGCGAGCCAGCGTTGTACCAGCGGTTTTAACACCGCATCATTTTGAGAGCGGTAACCCTGACCATGAATGATAATGACCATGCGCTCGCCATCGGTTTGTGCATTGACAATGAATTGGTCTAACGCGTGCAGTGCTTCCTCCTGTCGAAAACCGTGCAGATCGAGGCTCGCACCCGGGCGAATCACGCCCTGTTTGATTTTTCGTTGCAGTTTTTTCTGAATCCCGGCATTGAAGTGCGAGTCATTTGCGCTAGTCGTGTCGGGGCTATGCGGTTGGTTTGGAGTTTCGTGCTCGCCTTGCCTGACGCGAACCGCAGGCTTGTCGCGGTGGCTGTAAACGTTAATGCGATCATTACGCAGTCGTTTAACGCCGGGAATTAATTCGGCAAAGTCGGAATCGTCGTCATTCATCGAGCGGCCACAGGAGTAGTATTATTAAATTTCGTCAATATTAAACGAAATTACTCTCGGGCAACTATTCAAATCGGATAGAATCCGTTTCCGATGCATATACTCATTACCAATGACGACGGCTACCTGGCTCCGGGCATTCAGGTTCTGGCGCGAGCGTTATCCAGGGTGGCTGAAATATCGGTAGTTGCCCCTGATCGAAATAAAAGTGGCGCCAGTAATTCATTAACTCTGATGCGACCCCTGCGGGTTCAAAAATCCGATCAGGGTTTTTACTATGTTGATGGGACTCCAACTGATTGTGTGCATCTGGCTTATCCGGGTTGCTTGAGCGGACCCCGGATATGGTCGTTTCCGGGATCAACGCAGGTCCTAATCTGGGCGACGATGTACTTTATTCAGGTACCGTAGCGGCAGCCATGGAAGGACGTTATCTCGGTCTGCCGGCTTTGGCGGTGTCACTCGCGGGTAAACCCGCAACCCATTTCGAATCGGCGGCACAAATTACCTGTCGTATCATTCAAAATCTGTTGCAGAATCCGTTACAGGAAGACAGTTTGTTAAACATCAATGTGCCGGATTTACCGGTTGGGGAAATTCAGGCGATTCATGCGACGCGGTTGGGGTTTCGGCATAAATCCGAAGCGATGGTGACGCAGAATGACCCCTATGGGCGGCCGATTTACTGGATAGGGCCGCCGGGGGAAGCGCAGGATGCAGGGCCGGGTACCGATTTTCACGCGGTCGAAAATGAGACTGTTTCGGTGACTCCGATGCAGATTGATTTAACCCGCCATCGCGGAATCGGGCCGTTACAACAATGGCTGGAAGCAATGTGACGCAATCGCATCGCTCCCACCAGGGAATCGGGATGACTTCGCAGAGAACCCGTGACCGATTGATCACCCGCCTGCAGCAGCAAGGTATTCACAATGAAAAGGTGCTCGAGGTAATGGGTCGGGTTCCGCGCCATATCTTTGTTGACGAGGCGCTTGCTCATCGAGCCTATGAAGACACCGCGTTACCGATAGGTTACGGGCAGACGATTTCCCAGCCTTATATTGTCGCCCATATGACGCAACTGTTAATCCAGGATGGCATGCCGAATTCGGTACTTGAAATTGGCACCGGATGCGGTTATCAAACGGCTGTTCTGGCGAGTATATTTCCGCAGGTTTACAGTGTTGAGCGCATCGGGGCGCTTCATCAGCAGGCAAAAAAACGGCTTAACGAACTTGAGTATTATAATGTCCAGTTACGCCATACCGACGGCACTGGCGGTTGGCCTAATATCATCTATCGTTTTGATTGCATCATAATGACGGCGGCCTGTACCGAGATACCCGAGGCCTTGATACAGCAACTTGGAAGCGATGGTGTCATGATTCTGCCTTTCGATAATGGTATCGATCAGACCATGGTCCGCGTCAGTCACGGTGCCGATGGTCCGGTCGTCGAAGATCTGGAAAAAGTGGTATTTGTGCCATTGTTACCCGGACTCGAATAGTGCGGATATTTGAGACAACTTATCGCTCTGTGATCCGCTTTTCGAAGCGCCGCTCGGCGCCTTATTATTTATCGCTGCTCAGCTTCTTCGAGGCTTTCATACTGCCGTTCCCACCGCCGGATGTGATGTTGGCACCGATGTCGATTGCGCAGCCGAAACGCGCCATGGTCTTCGCTTCTCTGACCCTTGTGTTTTCAGTGCTGGGTGGTCTGGTCGGATATTTGATAGGTGTCTTTTTGTTTGACCAGGTGAGTCCATTTATCGTTGAATGGGGTTATCAGGACCGCTTCGACCAGGTTAATCTGTGGTTTGAACGCTGGGGTTTCTGGGCTGTTCTGGTTGCCGGTTTTTCGCCGGTGCCCTATAAAGTATTTACCATTGCCGCCGGGGTGTTACAACTTGCATTGCTGCCTTTCATCGCGGCTTCCATCATTGGGCGCGGTGCGCGTTTTTTTCTGGTCGCCTGGTGCCTGTCTCGATTCGGCCCCTCGATTGAACCTAAACTGATCAAGTATATCGAAGTGCTAGGCTGGACGGTCGTCGCCGCGCTTGTTATTGCGATCGCCGTCTACCTGTAGCGGCTGAATCCTGTGCGTAGCCGTAAACCATTACTCGCCATATTGATAGCCACGTTATTTCTGGTCTCTTGTGTCGTTATAAAACCATCGACCACGATTTCGCGGGGACCCGGATGGTATACGGTTAAGGTTTCCGATACGCTTTATTCGATTGCCTGGCGATATGGGCTGGACTACAAGCAACTGGCCCACTGGAATCAGATACAAACCACTCAGCCAATACATCCAGGACAGCGTTTGCGACTGCTTAAACCGTCCAGGGTTGCGACCGCTGGCAGTTCGCAGCCGAGTACCAAAGTCCAGCCTGAAAAATCTCCTACAACCACAAACACTACTGCCAAGGTCAAGATCGAGCCATTTGGCGGTCGGGACCCCACTCAATGGATCTGGCCCACCAGCGGTAAGCCATTAAATACCTTTAAGGTATCCAGGCTCGATCGTCGTGGTATTGGTATTGCAGGAGAGCTGGGTCAACCCGTGCTCGCCGTGGCCGACGGCAAGGTGGTATATAGTGGCAATGGTTTAGCCGGTTATGGTAATCTCATCATAATAAAACACAGCGACACTTACCTGAGCGCTTACGCCTATAGTCAGGAAAGACTGGTAGAGGAAGGAATGAAGGTAAGCAGCGGTAAGATGATCGCCACAATGGGAAGCAAGGATAATACGGCTAAATTATATTTTGAAATTAGGCGTAATGGCAAACCGGTCGACCCCCTGAAATATTTACCTAAGCGATAAAGGATCCCGATGACAAAGTCGACTGATAAGTCGCTGATTGAAGATACTGAAATTCCAGCTGCAGAACTGGTGGAGGATCTGGTTGAAGATCAGGAAGCCGCCGATAGCGACGCAGACGCGGAAGACGGCGACACTGATGAAAACGGCACTGATGAAAGCGACACCGAGGCCGATAAATCTGCCGAACGCCGCAAGCCAGCCGACCGCCGCAAGGTAACGACACGGCGTGCCACCGACGCCGATCCTACCAGACTGTATCTCAAGGAAATCGAAGTATCTCCGTTACTGACGGCGGAAGAAGAGGTCTATTACTCCCGCCTTTCGCTTAAAGGAGACACCGCTGCTCGCGACAAAATGATCGAATGTAATTTGCGTCTGGTGGTAAAGATTGCAAGGCGTTATATGAATCGGGGACTGGCATTGCTCGATTTAATCGAGGAAGGTAACCTGGGATTGATTCGTGCGGTAGAGAAATTTGATCCGGAACGCGGTTTCCGCTTTTCCACCTATGCCACCTGGTGGATCCGGCAAACGATCGAGCGGGGATTGATGAATCAGACTCGCACCATCCGTTTACCGATACATGTAATCAAGGAATTAAACACTTACTTGCGCGCAGCTCGCAAGCTGACGCAGGAATTAAACCGCGAAGCGACTTCCGAAGACGTGGCCAGGTTGCTGAAGAAACCGGTCAAGGACGTGGATAAGATGTTCAAGCTTGCTGATCGTGTCTCTTCATTCGATATTCCGATGGGGGGTGATGGTGAACGTCCGTTGCTCGATATCATTCCAGATGAAGATAGTGCCGATCCTTCGAGCATCCTGCAGAACGAGTCGGTAATCAAGCACCTCGATAGCTGGCTCGATGAGCTCGATGAAAAACAACGCGATGTTGTCGTGCGTCGATTCGGTTTGCGCAATCATCCTCGAGGAACCCTGGAAGAAGTCGGCCTCGAACTTGGGGTTACGCGTGAGCGAGTACGCCAGATACAGATGGATGCGTTGCGCAAGTTGCGCAGGATTTTAGAGCAAAGCGGCTATTCCCGAGAAAACATCATCGAATAACCCCAGGTACTGGTCTTTTTCCCGCTGGCTTCGTCGAAAAACTTCACTACGACTCCGTCATCCCCTCGCAAGAGGGGATCTTGCAATGGTGGCGCGTTATAAGATTCCAGCCTGAGCGAGAATGGCGACCCGACGATTGGTGTCAGTTGCCCAGCAGAATTGCGGCGACGACGACGCGGTCTTCGGCCACCAGGATATTGAAAGTGCGGCACAGAGCACCGTTATCCATCACCTCAAGCCCAACACCGCGTTGTCCGAACAGGGCGAATATTTTAGCGTCGGGGAAGCATTGACGTTCTCCGGTGCCGAGCAAAACAACTTCCGGATTGAGCCGGGTGACCGGCTCAAGGCTGTCAGCGTCGACTTGATCAAGCGAGGTAACTTCCCAGGGGCTGAGAATTTCATTGGCAGACAGCACCAGGCTATCTCGATAAACCACTCCATTTATCGTCACGCTGTTACTGCCATAGGCAGTAATTCGGTATCGGCTGGTAACAATTTCTTCGGCAAGCGGCATACAGCGCAGAATAGTCCAATTCGAAGTCCCGTTCAACGTTCTGCGGTTGACAGTGGAGAATACATTTCTTATCGTTGCGCGTTCGAAATTTCACTGTAACAGCATATGGAGACCTGGATTGAAATCAGTAAAACTGGGGTTATTAGGTGTTGGCACTGTGGGTGCCAGTACCGCGTTGGTGTTGAAAAACAATGCTGCCGAAATTGCGCGGCGGGCTGGTCGAAGCATCGAAATTATCCAGGCTTCGCGACGCGCGATTAGTGCCGGGATGCCACAAGGTAGTGGTGACATCGAACTAACCGAAGATCCTTTTGATGTGGTCAACAATCCTGACGTTGATATTGTAATTGAGCTCATCGGCGGCTATGAGCCGGCGCTCGATCTGGTGATGCAGGCAATTGCAAATGGCAAACACGTGGTAACTGCGAACAAGGCTCTGATTGCGCTTCATGGCAACGAGATTTTTTTGGCTGCCCAGCAAAAAGGCGTGAACGTCGTATTTGAAGCGGCGGTCGCCGGTGGAATTCCGATAATCAAGGCAATTCGTGAAGGCCTGAGCGCCAATCATATCGAGTCTGTCGCCGGCATCATAAACGGAACCGGAAATTTCATCCTCACTGAAATGCGTGATAAAGGTCGGAATTTTGCTGATGTTCTTGCAGAAGCGCAGGCGCTCGGCTATGCCGAAGCCGATCCCAGCTTCGATGTTGATGGAATTGACGCGGCACATAAGCTTTGTATTTTGTCGTCTATTGCTTTCGGGATTCCGCTGCAATTCGATGCGGTTTATACCGAAGGTATTAGCGGCGTATCGACCGAAGACGTAATTTATGCAGATCAACTTGGTTACCGTATCAAGCATCTGGGAGTGGCTCGTCGTACTGATAAGGGTATCGAAATGCGCGTACATCCGACCCTGATTCCGGAAAAACGTCTGATAGCCAATGTTGATGGTGTCATGAACGCGGTTCTGGTGCATGCCGATAAACTGGGGCCATCGCTGTATTATGGCGCTGGCGCTGGCGCCGATCCGACTGCGTCTGCGGTTATCGCCGACATTATCGATGTGGCACGTACCATAACCACCGATGCCGAAAACCGGGTTCCTCACCTGGCGTTCCAGCCTGACCAGATTGTCGATATTCCGATACTGCCGATTACCGAAGTGCATACTGCTTACTATCTGCGCATGCGTGTGGATGATCGTCCGGGGGTGATGGCTGAAATCACCCGTATTATGGGTGAAAACAATATTTCGATTGAAGCCATGTTGCAAAAAGAACCCGAAGCAGGGGTCACGCAGGCGACAATCATTATGTTGACGCAAAAAATTCGCGAACAGCAAATGGATGATGCAATTTATTCGATTGCCGGGCTGGAGACTGTCCACGGAGACGTTCACCGAATTCGTGTCGAGACCCTGGATGGTGATTGAGCACCCTGGATGAGTGATTCAATCTCTAAACTGCCTGCTGATGATGTTGTCAGACTCGAATTGCTGTTGTCACAAAATCAATTGCCGACACAGGATTGTAAGGCCCTGGCAGATCATTTTTACGGCCTCTACCAGGAACAGCAATTAGTTGCAGCTGGCGGATTGGAACCCGCGGGACGATTTGCTTTATTACGTTCGGTGGTGGTTCAAAATGCCTCTCGTTCGCAGGGTCTGGGCGCATTGATGACTGAGTTTCTATTGCAGCAAGCCGCCAGGCAAGGCTATGAAGCGCTATATCTGTTAACCGAAAGCGCTGAAAGGTATTTCCTCAAGTTCGGTTTTACCCGGGTTACACGTGACCAGGTGCCAGAAGAAATAGCCGAGACACAGCAATTCTCAACGTTATGTCCAACCAGTGCTGTTTGTATGGCATTGAACCTGGAGTCGGCCGGTGTCTGACTCAAAATGCCTTTCCCTCGCGACGACACCCTGAATTCGACCACTAGTACCTGGCTTAGCGCTGCTGGCCGCCGGGATCCAGGAATTTAAGAATTTCGTCTTCGATTTCAGCTTTATCGACAACAACCGGGTGGATGATCGGTTTATCGAAAAGGTCTGCGATTACAACCGGAATGTTGATTCCCGCAGTTTGCGAAATGGATTCCAGCGCTGCTAGATCATTTTCAGGTCTACGCGCATTGATCGCCTGATCGATGACCGGCGCGAACTTGGTCCATTCTGCGGTTGAGCAGACGATATTCATGGTTTCGCGAAACTCGGGCGATTCGCAGGTCTTGAGGCAGGTAGCCGTGTGCGGGTCCATTAGATAACCCTGCTCGAAAGATTGTTTAATATATTTCATGCCTTCCTGGTCGGAGCAGAAATCAGCGCTAAAAATATCGGTTATTCGAGCATGCTCATCAGGATTAAGCTGATACTTCCCATTGATGTCGAGTTGCTGCATCAAATCCCGGGTGCGTTCGGCGCCAAAGAGATCGAATAGAACGCGTTCCACGTTGGATGATTTCAAAATATCCATAGCGGGTGAGGTGGTAGAAATCAGATCGCGCTTACTGAGGTCATAGGCGCCATTTTGAATCCATTCGGTCAAAACATTATTGGCGTTTGAGGCGATCACAATTTTTTCGATCGGCAGGCCCATTCGACGGGCGTAGTAGGCACCCAGCGCGTTACCGAAATTCCCGCTGGGGATATGTACCGTGACTCGGTCACCGAGTTCGATAGCCTGCTGGCGTACCAGTGACAGATAAGCTTCAAACTGATACAGGATCTGAAACACAATACGGCCGAAGTTGACCGAATTGGCCGCTGATAGCGAAATCTCCAGCTCCGCGAGACGTTGATTAAAGGTGCTTGAAGACAGTAATGACTTGAGCGCTGTTTGCGCGTCGTCAAAATTTCCATGGAT
>QIJI01000337.1 GCA_003231795.1 Gammaproteobacteria bacterium | reverse complement strand
TTCAGTGTGATGGAGGCGGCCTTGGGCTCGATAAACGGCTTGAGCGCCTGAAGCAATCAATCGAGAGAGCGCATCAGAATTCTGATTTAAAACTGGACCTGGTGCTTTGTCCCGAACTGTTCACCTCCGGCTATAACATTGCCGATCAAATTATTGCATCCGCCGAGGCAAAAGAGGGACCGATATTTGATAAAATCTCTGCGCTTGCAAAAACATTTGAAACCGCAGTGGTTTACGGTTATCCCGAGCGCAGCGAAAATTACATTTATAATGCTGCCGCTTTTGTCTCATCTGAAGGAAATTTGTTGGCCAATCACCGTAAACGATTGATGGCACCCGGAAGCTTCGAAGAAGAATATTTTGACAACGGCAATAGCAGCACCATTTTAAACTATGGCGGCGTAACGATTGGTATTCTGATTTGTTACGAGGTCGAGTTTCCTGAGTATGTTCGTGAAACTGCTGCCAAAGGAGCGCAGCTTATTTTGGTGCCCACCGCACTGGCAAGCCAATGGAGCGTTGTCGCAACCAGGGTAGTGACCACACGCGCATTTGAAAACGGCGTTTGGCTGGCTTATGCAAACCATGCCGGACACGAAAACGGAATCGACTATCTGGGCGGTAGCAATATCGTCGCGCCAGATGGCAGTATCGCCGCACAAGCGGGTAGTCAGGAAACGCTGATTAGCGCAACCATCGATCTTGATAGCGTTCAAAAAGCTCAGAAGCGCCTGCCTTATCTCGCAGATACGAAGCGGCTGGGCCTGTAAGCCGATTTTGGGACAGATAATCCCGGGAGCAGTTTTATTTCCATAATCTATACCAGGGTCGGTATAATTCGACCCCAGCAACTCGATGATCTAACCCAGAAAACCTTATGCCGCCAGAACAATCCAGCTACGAAACAGCACTAGCCCTGATCGACTCGGCTAACCGTGCTGACCCAAATCAGGTTAACGCTGACGGCAAGCAATGGCCCAAGGAATTACTTTATTCCGAACGCATGTCCGACATGCTGGAACGATTTCATTCTGATTCTGACGAGCCGATGAAACTGGCGATCCGGGCACAACATATCGAACGCTGGAAATCACCCCGCAATGCATATCCGATGGATCGCATCGGCTACCTGCAATGGCGCAAGGATCTGTACAAAATTCAGGCCGATACTGCCGCAGGATTGTTGCACCAGGCGGGTTTCAGCGACGATGCCATCGAGCGGGTCCGTAGTGCAGTGGCGAAGAAAAACATCAAGGGAAACCCTGATACCCAGCTACTCGAAGATGTTACCGATCTGTGCTTCCTCGAACACTATATATTTGATTTCGTCGCAAAACATCCCGACTATAGCGAAGAAAAGTGGATTGAAATAATTCAAAAAACCTGGCACAAGATGTCGGCAGAAGCGCAAGAATTTCTGCTGTCTGGCAATGTCACATTACCACAAACTCTGGCGCCGCTGATCTTGAAAGCGGTATCCAGCAGCGCCGGAAAATCCGAGGCTGAATGAAATGAGCAACAATGATAAACGCCCGCCAGTCTGGGTAGGTCACGTCGCAATGTATTCCGGCAGTGTTCCCAAATCCAATGATTTCATGCAACTCATCGGTATGAGACTGGTTGTCGCAGGCGACGATTTCGCAGTGCTCGAAATGCGCGGAGGCACTCATCTGGTGATAACATCTGATGCAGATTCACCCCTGATCAAGGCTGACTTCGACTTGATGGTAGATGATCTCGACATGACTCATGCCAGCTTTAAAGAGATGGGGTTGCAGCCTGGAGAGATTGAACGTGGCCAAATTCACGATAATTTTGATCTGCGCGAGCCGGGCGGTACGCTGATCACCTTTAACTCCACTCATGTTGGCGATCAGCCAGTTTGAGATAGCCCGGAAATTTCATAAATTTGCACGAAAATCGCGCAGAACATTGATTTCACAAGGAAATTTTCGAAGAAGTCTCGTATCAATGTCTCGTATCAATGATTCCGGGCGACTGAGGAAATATTCCTTGTGGAATCAATGGGCAAGCGAGATCGTGCATAATTTATGAATTTTCCGGGATAGCAGTCCACGATAAAAATTTAACGCTTTATCATCCACTGAACCAGCGACGGATTCCAGATGAACTCCACCGTGCGCAGACAAAGTTTTTCGTAAAATTCCAGCATCGGAAACATAAATCGTGGCCAGAATTCAATATCAGTAACAAATTCTCCAATCTCGTTGGGCACTTCGAAATAATCCAGCACCTCTGTTTTTTTAAGTGACTCCAGGTAGTCATTCGGTACGCAATCCATCTGTTGATAGGCATCACAGATATAGTTCAGATATTCCCGAGTCGGTTTCAAGCCTTCGGCAGCCCGGGCGGCACGATAAAAGTAGAATTGCTTACCTTCAATCTGGCGAAAAATTTTCTCATGTGCTCGCAGCACGGGAACCCCTTCAAAATAATCCATGCGTTCGGCATCACGTTTCAGTATCAGATACATGATTCCATAAACCACTTGATGCTCGGCTGCGTCGGCGGAGGCATAACCATGTTGCTTATAGAAGCCGGGCTGACTGAAATTTAATACGGTATTATCGAGAACAAAATTAAACTGTTCAAAAACTCTAATATGGCGCTGTCGCAATACTTCCGGTGAGAGGTTTGCACCGAATGCAAAATAGAGAATTTTTCTGTCGCTTTGTGGCGACAACAGTCGTTTCAGGTGACACCATTCGAAACCGAGCTTCCACAAGATAATTCGAAACAACTGCAAACTTCCTTAATTCGGTTTGAATAGAACAGATTAGCTCTAAAGCTATCAGAATTGAATAGTTTAAAGAAAAAATCCCGACCATGATATTACGCGATTTAGAAAAGCCCTGTTTGCAATTTGAGGCATCAGGTTTAATTGGAATTTCGACTCAACCTAACCGATGGTGATCGGCTTGTGGATGAAGAGAAGTTAAAGTGTGAGTCATCAGTTTTAGATATCTCGGTCCAGGTCGCCCAGGCTCCTTAAATGTATTAGATCGCGCATTAAACCTGTTAATGTCAGTACAAAAAAAGATGATTAGCATTGAGTCGGGCAATCTTTATCATCACATTTCGCTATAAAAATAACGCCGGGGATCAGACTTTCATGTTTACCACTAATCCATTCGTCGAGCTATCTGAGCTAATCCCTCAAACAGCCATGCAGGTTTACGTCATTCTCATGTTCTTGATAGTCATCGGCGGTACATTGCTCGATGTCATGCATAAGAGAAGCGCTCAATACTTCTTCGAGAACGCAAAAAAAGCGCAAGCCAATGCGAAACGAGAAGTTAGCAGCAGGGAAAAGACTTCACTGGCAATTAAAACGGTAACCAGCGAGGTTTTAACTTCCAGCGAATTTCAAAATCCTAAACGGCGACTGTCTCATCTATTAACGATGTACGGATTTGTTTTTTTCGTTGTCAGCACCGTGGTAATGATCATGTCTTCGGGGCCTGTTTCATCGATATTCCCTTTCTTGTGGCACCTTGGCGCCACAATGCTTTGCGTCGGTGGATACTGGTTCTGGTTTAGCATTCGGGTAGACGTGTCTGCAGAAGGCAAAAACTGGTATGAGTTTTGTCGTGCAGACATTTTCATCGTATCGCTGCTCGCAATGGCGACATTCGGACTGCTTTGGTCGATTACACAAGGCCCGGAAAGTGGCGTCTTTAACCTGTTGATATTCTTTCTGTTTATTCTGTCCAGTACGACTTTGTTCAGCACCGTATTTTGGTCCAAGTTCGCTCATATGTTTTTCAAGCCGATGGCGGCATACCAGAAAAAAATCACCAAGGCCGATGGTTCGCAAGAGAACCTGCCCGATGTGGGCGATCTTTCAGATCCAGAGCTTCAAGCCGAATTTCCGGATATCCCGACCTACATGGGGGATAAACCACCCAATATGGGTCTGGGAATCAAACGCGAATCTCCAAACCATTACTAGAATTCTAAATAACCAATAATTTAAGAAAGAGAAATATTATGCCAACTTTTGTATATATGACTCGTTGCGATGGTTGTGGGCATTGCGTTGATATCTGCCCTTCAGACATCATGCACATCGACAAAACCACGCGTCGCGCGTACAACATCGAACCCAACATGTGCTGGGAATGCTACGCATGCGTTAAAGCCTGCCCTCACAATGCGATTGACGTTCGCGGTTACGCAGACTTTGCACCGCTGGGCCATTCGGTACGCGTCATCCGCGATGAAGAAAAAGGGGTAATTGCGTGGCGGATCAAATCGCGTAACGGCGAAACCGACATGAATCTGCTCGCCCCTATTACGACAAAACCCTGGGGGAAACACATTCCCAGGCTGGCTGATGCAGCCGCACCTACCAAAGAGCAACGTGATAGCCAACTGTTATTTAACGAGCCCAGGTATATCCGTATGGATGAAGGTGATATTCATACTTTGAAGTCCAACAAACTCACGATGAAAGCCGGGGTTTACTACTAATGCCTAAAACTATCGTAGAAGACAAAATTGATGTTCTGGTCGTGGGCGCCGGCCTCGGTGGTACCGGTGCGGCTTTCGAGGCTCGCTACTGGGGTCAGGACAAGAAAATCGTAATCGCTGAAAAAGCCAACATCGACCGTTCCGGCGCGGTGGCTCAAGGGCTGTACGCGATCAACTGTTACATGGGAACTCGTTTTGGTGAAAATAATCCTGAAGATCACGTGCGTTACGCGCGTATGGATTTGATGGGTATGGTTCGCGAAGATCTGCTGTTTGATATGGCTCGTCACGTCGATTCGACCGTACACCAGTTCGAAGAATGGGGCCTGCCAATCATGCGCGATCCCAAGAGCGGAACCTATCTTCGTGAAGGTCGCTGGCAGATCATGATTCACGGCGAGTCCTACAAGCCGATCGTGGCTGAAGCCGCAAAGAAATCTGCTGATAAGGTATTCAACCGTATCTGCGTCACTCATCTGTTGATGGATGATGCCAAAGAGAATCGTGTTGCCGGAGCAGTCGGCTTCAACGTACGGACTGGCGACTATCACGTATTTAAATCTAAATCCGTTATCGTTGGTGCCGGTGGCGCATCCAACATTTTCAAACCACGTTCGGTTGGTGAAGGCGCGGGCCGTGTTTGGTATGCACCCTGGTCATCAGGGTCCGCCTATGGTTTGATGATCGACGCTGGCGCGAAAATGACTCAAATGGAAAACCGTATCGTACTGGCTCGATTCAAAGACGGTTACGGTCCTGTCGGTGCTTACTTCCTGCATTTGAAAACTTACACTCAAAACTGTAATGGTGAAGAGTACGAGTCAAAATGGTTTCCTGAACTGACGAAAATGGTGGGTAAGGAATATCTGGATACAGAAGGTCAGCATTTATCGCATAAACCAATTCCAACCTGTCTGCGTAACCATGCGTTCCTCTGTGAAGTAAATGCGGGTCGTGGTCCGATTCACATGGTAACCATGGAAGCCTTCCAGGACCCACATCTTGAAGAGATCGGTTGGCACAACTTCCTCGGCATGACGGTAGGTCAAGCCGTATTGTGGGCAGCAACCGATGTAAATCCGAAGTATGAAAACCCTGAACTGACGACTTCCGAGCCATATGTCATGGGTTCACATGCCACCGGTTGCGGCGCCTGGTGCTCTGGTCCTGAAGACATATCTCCTGACGAGTACTTCTGGGGTTACAACCGTATGACCACTGTTGAAGGTTTGTTCGGTGCTGGCGATGCCGTCGGCGGGACACCGCATGCTTTCTCTTCCGGTTCGTTTACCGAAGGTCGCCTGGCTGCCAAGGCTGCCTGTAAGTACATTGACGATGGCAAGGCTGAGGGGATTCGTGTTTCCGAGGAGCAGATCGAAAATCGCAAGGCTGAAATCTTCAAGCCGATGGAACACTACAGGCTTTATCGCAACGAGATCACTGCGGGTAGCGTGAATCCTAATTACATCAATCCTCGTCAGGGTCTTGATCGCTTGCAGAAGCTGATGGACGAGTACGCTGGTGGTGTAACCGTTAACTACATGACCAATGATAAACTGTTGCAGATTGGTTTGAAGAAACTGGCGATACTGGAAGAGGATCTTGATAAGGTTGCTGCGGAGGATATCCACGAATTGCTTCGCGCATGGGAACTGAAGCATCGTCATCGTACCTCCGAGTCGGTTGTACAGCACACCCTGTTCCGCAAGGAAACCCGCTGGCCGGGTTATTATTACCGTGGTGACGCTATGAAACTGGATGATGAGAACTGGCATGTACTGACCGTTTCTCGTCGTGATCCAGAAACGGGCGAATACACTATGGAAAAAGCACCCCTGTATCACCTCGTAGACGATAAAGAGTAAGCAGTCGCCTGATATTTACACTGCAAGAGTATCAAGGGTTGAGAATTCAACCCTTGGTCGAAGAGAGGAGCAACACACAGTTGATCTTTTTTTACCTCGATAATCCGGTCTAGTCGATGAACCCCTGCGACAGGCAGCGAATGATTTGCAACCTGGATTATTTTTAAGCGAGTTTGTATGAATATTATTGATAAGACCGATGAAGAACTTCAGAAAATCGCCTTTTCTTTCTTTGATGATCTGATCAAGTATTCTAATAAAGGACAGTACGGGAAATTCATCCTGAACTTCTCCTATGACCTGTTACTGGGTCTGAATGAGATGGAAGTCGGAAAGCAGTTTGCCAAAAGTGAATTGACTCGAAATCTTGTGCCTGAATATGATTTTCTCGGCTTTATTCGTCGTGGCGAGCACGTAACCAGTCTGTTCAGAGTACGTAGCACCAAAAAAGAAGGCGAATGGCTGGGACGTTTGGTCATTGGATATGAAAGGGGCGAAGTCAAAATTTTTGCCGCTTCCGTTTTCTAAGAAGATTCCCCGGAAAAATGACGGATATGACTAAAGAAATTATTGAAGACGGCAAGTATGTTGAGCTGACATACAAGGTTATCGACCACAGTTCCGGTGCGGTACTGACCATGATCGAGTATCCGCTGGGATATGTTCACGGCACCAATGAGATACTGGCACCGCCAGTAATGGCGGAATTAGAAGGCAAATCCGCCGATGAAGTCATTGAAGTACCTATTGATTGTAACCAGCTATATGGACCTCGTGACGAGTCTCTGGTGATTACCGATCGTATTCAGAATGTTCCCGAAGAATACCGGGATGTTGGCACGGCCATACTGATGGAAAATGAACAGGGACAGACAAAAAGTTTTCTGGTAACCCGTGTTGATGCAAAGTCAGTGACCATCGATGGCAACAATCCACTGTGCGGTCGTGAGGTTATTTTTCGGTTGGAGGTATTGCTGGTTCGTGATGCGACCGAAGAAGAAATCGCATTTGGCGGAAAGATAGTAGATGGTCCCGATCTCGAAGCTGTTGAAGGCGTCACCCAGGTGCCGATTAACTAGCCAATCCGATTTCACCGGGAAAGTTATGATTGAACAAACACTACTCGCTGCAGACGAAAACTGTCGCTTCTGCCTTACCAAACCCAGCCGCCGCATTATGATCGAAGGTAAATTCGGCTTTGTAGCCTGGGACCGGCATCCAGTCAGTGAAGGGCACTTCCTTGTCATTCCCTATCGACATTTTTCCGAATACTTCAACATCAATGACGAGGAACGCGAAGAACTGTGGAGACTGGTGACCGAAGGAAAGAAAATAGCGGACGAAAAGTTTAATCCTGATGGTTACAATATCGGCATTAACGTCGGTAAATGGGCCGGACAGTCGGTCCCTCACCTGCATATTCATGTTATCCCCCGCTACCAGGGAGACGTCGAGAACCCGAAAGGCGGGGTACGAGGCGTTATCCCCAAAAACAAACTCTACACACTCAATCCGGACTGAACCGCAGAATAACCTGGCAAATTAGATCATGGGCGTTTTGGCGTTTCGTATTTTACTTCTTTTTGAAATGGTTCCCAGATGGTGTCGTAACCAATGTAACCTTTTTCATTGGCTTCTTTCTGGCGCGTCACCAAATACCGCGACCTACCGTCTGGAACCTTGGGTCTGGTTTTCTTTTCTTCGCTCATAAATCACCTTGTCTCATCATTTTGAATTATCAATTAACAAACTTAACCGGACGTTCAAGATTCGAAAATACGGCTTTTACAGACAATGAATTCTATCAATAAGCAGACATGATTTCCCATCAGTCCTTTCTATATATTGAACACCATATTGAATGGCCCATGAGTAGTGCCAACAAGTAGTGAATCCGCGATTTGTAGATTATTCTTCGAACCCTCATAATCGCCAGATATAGGCATAAATTCAATTAGGGAGCCTCTGAACAAGTAAACATGAAACTCATCCAAAAACAGTTTTTAAAGGGTAGCAGAGAATTCGAGATCACTGATGGCGTGATTCAGATTCGGTTGAAGAGCCCGTTTAAGGAAGAAAAACTGACTATCATGCTGTCAATGCTGAATCCTGAACCCGTCGTCAATCAATCGTTCCTGGAGTTTCATAGCCGCGTAAAATGTGGTCCATTACTGTCACTTATTCGGGATAAACCCGATAGCAAAACGTTCACTGCCTTTGTCGATCAACTCAAAATACGAGCCCGCGAAGAATACAATGCCTTCGCCGGCCTCAGGGCTGGTTCTGTACCTGAAGGACTTGCCGCGAACGTTTACACAGAGCCACCAGATTTTGACGAACCACACAAGAATCCAACGAGTAATAAGCGGAAGCCGGTCAATATCGAAAGTATTAATAGCGCAATACAAATGCTGAATCAGTATCTGGATGCCGAGGAAATCAAACCCCTGCTCTGTGCGCTCGAAGCACTGAAGGCGAAACCGGAAATCGACTCGAATTTTTCTCTATTGGTAAAAGCATTCGACAATCTGGGCTCACAACAAGGCGCGGTATTAACCTACGCACCCTATGTCGGCATTTTGCTGTCTGATGATTCTGCTGTTAAATCCCGAGCTGGCAATTTGGAAGAATACGATGTTCGCCCGGTATAGCGACTGAATTTTCCAAACCGGCTATAATCAGAATAATTATAATTAGCGTAGCTGACCACAAGTTCAGCACCGGGAATACCTGATGACTCAGCGACCCACACTTGTCTTAATGCCGGGACTCGACGGCACTGGCAGATTATTTGAACCCATAATTCCATTGCTCGAACCACAGTTTAATCTGAAAGTGGTTACTTACCCCGACCTCGATTCTTTTAAAGAATACGTTGATTGCGCGTACCGTCAACTGCCGCAAACGCCCGGTTACTCGCTGCTTGCCGAATCCTTATCCGGTCCTGTCGCTCTCGCATTGATGTCACAGTTGCAAGATCAGATCGGGCCCTCGGTATTGTGCTCGACATTTTGTCTTTCGCCATTACAAACATTGACCCAAATGGCGAGCCAGATACCTGATCAGATGTTTTCGCTTGGAGCATTGGCTTCGTTTTGTTTCGATGTAGACGAAAAACAAGATGAGGATTTTACCGATACTCAACCTATTCCGCTGAATGTGACCGCTCAGCTCGATGGCGCTGTCTTAAAGCATCGAATCTCTGTATTAAGTCGAGTCGATGTATCGGCGATGCTACCAGACATCCAGACTTCTATTTTATTTCTACAGGGAGCCCACGACAAAATCGTACCGGACAGCCATGCGCAAATAATCGAGCAGTATCTTCCCAACGTGCATCGGGTGAATCTGGATGGACCACATATGTTGCTGCAAACCCACCCTCATCTATGCGTCGATTTAATCATTAATCACTTTTCTAAAAAACAAAACTAGCGCATGGCTTTCGATAAAAGGATATGAGATTGACGTCCTGAAGGTAAAACATCCACTTGTCTTAGAATTGAAAGAACAAAGCCTGTCAGAAGTAATTGAAGATAGTTCCGAAAAGAACCTCCCGGGTATAGAATGCTCTTCACCTACCCGAAAACACACACAATCCCTCGAAAACACGATAATAGCGAATCAATTATGTCACTCATACAATGTATTTCTCCGGTCGACGGCAGCATTTTCGCCGAACGTGAAACCGCCAGCGCTGATGATATCCAGGCTGCATTAGACGCTGCCAAAAAGGCACAGCAATCCTGGAAAGACACGCCGCTAGCTCAACGCCGTGCGATTTGCAGCAAGGCGGTCGATTGTTTCGTGGCACGCAAAACGGAGATTGTCGGGGAGTTGACCTGGCAAATGGGGCGACCGATTTCACAGGGGCCCGGCGAGGTCGCGGGGTTCGAAGAACGGGCTCGCTATATGATTGAAATTGCAGAGACGGCGTTGGCAGATGTCAGGCCGGAAGCAAAAGACGGGTTCACTCGCTACATCAAACGCGAGCCGCTGGGTGTTGTGTTTGTCGTGGCACCGTGGAATTTCCCCTATCTGACTTCAGTCAATGCAATATTACCCGCACTACTGGCGGGAAACTCAGTCGTATTAAAGCACTCCGCGCAGACACCCCTGTGCGCCGAACGCTTGCAGCAGGTATTTGACGAGTCCGGTTTGCCTGATGGTGTGTTCCAGTATCTGCATCTCAACCACGCCGATACTGAACGCGTAATCAAGGCACCGGAAATTAATTTTGTTGCGTTTACCGGCTCAGTGCAAGGAGGTGAGATGGTTGAGCGTGCGGCGGTTGGGCGATTTATCGGTGCCGGACTCGAACTCGGTGGTAAGGACCCTGCTTATGTACGCAAGGACGCCAACCTGCAACACGCTATCGAAACGGTGACCGACGGTGCCATTTTCAATTCCGGCCAGTCCTGTTGTGGTATCGAACGGGTTTACGTGGACGAATCGATACTTGCAGAATTCGTCGAAGGTGTGACCGAACTGGTCCGTGCTTACCGGCTCGGGCGCCCTGACGACCCGACTACCAATCTCGGACCACTGGTCAAAGCCGACGCGGCCAATTTCGTACGAGCACAAATTGATGAGGCAATAGCCGCGGGTGCCTATGCTCACATCGATCAGGCCAATTTCGAGGCAGACACAGGCTCTGGCGCCTATCTTGCGCCGCAGGTATTGACCGACGTCGATCACTCGATGCGAATCATGACGGAGGAAACCTTCGGTCCGGTGATCGCGATCATGTCGGTTGGCGGAGATGACGAGGCAGTTGACCTGATGAATGACAGCGAATTTGGTTTGACCGCGGCAATCTTTACCCAGGATGAGGCGGCGGCGATAGAGATCGGCAATAAGACCGAAACTGGTACCTGGTTCATGAATCGCTGCGATTATCTCGACCCTGCGCTGGCCTGGACCGGTGTCAAGAATTCAGGCCGCGGATGCACGCTTTCTTCAGTCGGATTCGAACACATGACGCGACCCAAGTCGTTTCACCTCAA